>JANQGN010000640.1 GCA_028277295.1 Rhodospira sp. | reverse complement strand
CAGGGTCATTTCGGTCCAGGCCGCGGCCAGCATGGGCAGCAGGGACTCACTCTCGGCAATGGCCGCCACATGGGATGACGTGGATGCGGTCAGGGCCTTTACGGTCTCAGGGTCCAGTCTCATGGCATTGTCTCCAATCGTGACCTGTGCACCTCCGGCCGTGGCGCCCGTCGCGTCACCCCCGATACCGCCCGAGGAACGCCACACACCCGGTCCTCCGAGCGGCCCGTCACAGGGCCGCCCGTTCCTTCTCGACGAGACGATCCAGCCGATCGGCGGCCGCGAAGTCGCCTCGCATGCGGGCCTCCGCGGCTCGTTCCGTCAGGATTTCGACCACATGCTGGCGACCGCCAGCCGTCCGCATCTCACCCGCCGCCCAGGCCGCGGCAATCACCGGCGGCAAATGCTCGTGACATGCCAGGACGTCCAGTTCGTCGTCGTCCTCCAAGCCGCAGAAGGCGATACAGTCGTGTACACTCAACATTAATTCCGTCTCCCGGACTCGCTGTCCGACGTGGGCCTCTGGACGGACAGGCCACCTGATGCGCGGGGTCCGGTCGTTGCCCTGGGGTCAGACGAAGGCCGGGCTCCGGAGGGTGGTCGGTCCGTGTCAGGCGGTTCCGGGACGCGGGCCGCCCCCGCCTCACCCGCCCGGGGCGCGGATCACCTCGGCTGTACGCCGGGTCTCCCACTCACCGAGCCGCCGCCTAGCGTCGGACCACCCACGACTGTCGCAGTACTTTAACACCGACCTGAAAAATCATTCAAGGTGATCGGCCGAATGGAAACGGGCACTCAAAATGCCCATGATCACGGCGCCATCTTGACCGAAGTGCCCCCAAGTGGTTGAGTCCGCGTTCGTTACGACGAGAATACGTGAGATCTTCCCGGCACGTCCTGCGATCGGTCTGGATTTCGTAGTCCAATGGAAGGAATGCGATTATCCTTCCTTTGGTAAAACGTTACTCCGGAAGACGGAGCGTCGAACCCAAACCGTCGTTAGAGCATGGTGAGTGATATTGGCCTCACCCATCATGCCCTAGGAATCTGTCCGGAAAGCCTTGCAGAACACCACATACGGCATGCGATTCGGGCTCATGCACACAATATATTGCGGTTGTCGAGACTTTCCGGACGAGCTCTAAGAGCATGATATTCAAGAAAACCGTCGCCGCGATCCGGTTCGGATCGTTGGAGATGTGCGTGCGCATTCAGCCCACTCACAGGAAGGCGACGACTCGCCGTCGGTGGTTGGTCCCGGCACCACGATGGGGTCAGGACGGCATCGACGCCGCCAACGCCCCGGGCGAGGGCGGCGCCAGTTCGGCGCGTACCCGTTGGCGCAAAAGGTCGATGGGCACCAGAGACCCTGTGTCGGCCCGCATGTGCCAGAAGGTCCAGCCGTTGCAGGCCGGCGCCCCTTGAACCGCCGCGCCCACCTGATGGATGGACCCGCGATGTTCCGCGCTGATGATGGTGCCATCGGCCCGGACACGGGCCGACCAGCGCCCGTTGGCGTCCGAGAGGACCGAGCCCGGCGGCAACAATCCCCGCTCCACCACCACGCCGAACGGGATGCGCGGCTCCGTCCGCTTGCGCGGCGTGGTCAGCAGCGTGGGATCGTCCACCGGCGCCACGGCGGCAATGCGCTCCCGGGCGGCGGCGACGTAGTCCGCCTCTCGTTCGATCCCGATCCAACGGCGCCCCAGTTTCTTGGCCGCCGCCGCCGACGTCCCAGAGCCCAAAAACGGATCCAGGACCACATCCCCGGGGTTCGATGACGCGAGAATGATGCGATACAACAGACTCTCGGGCTTCTGGGTGGGATGCAGCTTCCGGCCCTTGTCGTCCTTCAACCGTTCCGGCCCCGTGCACAGGGGCAGCGTCCAGTCGCTGCGCATCTGCAGCCCCTCGTTGAGGGCCTTCATCGCCTCGTAATTGAAGGTATATTTGGCCTCGGGTCCCTTGGAACACCACACCAGGGTCTCGTGGGCATTGGTGAAGCGGGTACCGCGGAAGTTGGGCATGGGGTTGGTCTTGCACCAGACCACATCGTTCAGCACCCAGAAGCCCAGATCCTGCAAAGCCGTGCCAACCCGGAAAATGTTGTGGTAGGTGCCGATGACCCACAACGTCCCGGTGTCCTTCAGCACTCGATGACAGGCCCCCAGCCAGGCGCGAGTGAAGGTGTCGTAGTCCGCGAAGCCCTCGAAACGGTCCCACGCGTCGTCAACCCCGTCTACACGGGTGTTGTTCGGCCTCAAAAGATCGCCGCCAAGCTGAAGGTTGTAGGGCGGATCGGCGAAGATCAGGTCCACCGACGCCTCCGGCAGGCCGTTCAGGATATCGATGCAGTTGCCTTGATAGATGCGATTGGTCTTCAACGTGGTCATCCATCGGTCCCGAGGCCAGGGGAGCAGACTGGCCGCGCGACACCCGCGGGGCGCGCCAACGACCATGGCCTCTCCTTGTACCTCACCCGAGTCGCGATAGCAATATTCTTCTATATCAATGTTCTATGGGTTATTCTGAAAGTAAAATGAGAGGGAATCCCCCGAGTCGCGAAGGCCACAATCTGTTGTAGCCCCTGGACCGCGCACACGCCAGACCTGGGACGATGGTCGTTTGGCGGCGGATCGATCGCGGGGACCGCCAAACCGGCTCCAAGGGATTTGGTGGGACACAGAGCGTCGCATCACACCAGGCGTGGGCGCGCGTCTCGGGCCTCGTCGATGTCGGACAACAGGGTCCGGACCGGGCCATAGGAGCGCCGATGCTGGTCGGTCACCCCCAGGCTGCGCAACGCCGCCAGATGCTCGGCCGTGGGATAGCCCATGTTCCGTTCCCAGCCGTAACCAGGATAGCTGCGCGACAGGTCTCTCATGATGCGGTCCCGGGTGACCTTGGCGACGATGGACGCGGCGGCGATCGACAGGCTTTTGGCGTCACCCTTGACCACCGGACGCACGGCACAGGGGAGCGCCGGCGCGTCGCGGCCATCCACCAACGCCAGCGTCGGCACTGGGTTGCCCAAGGTGTCGAACGCGCGTTGCATGGCCAGCAACGACGCCTCCCGGACGTTCAGGCGATCCACGTCCAGGGCGCCCACGACACCGACGCCGACGCGCGCCGCCGGACTGTCCTCAAGCAGCGCGAAGATCTCGTCCCGCCGGGTCGCCGACAGCGCCTTGGAATCGTCCAGGCGGTCGCGCAACGACGGTGGCAAGCGGATCGGATCCAGGATGGCCGCGCCCGCCACGACAGGCCCGGCGAGAGGGCCACGGCCCGCCTCGTCGAGACCGCATACCAGACCATCATGCGTCCGTTCCAGATCAAAGTCAGGCGGCATGGATGCTTGTCCGATACACCAAACTAGAAACAAAGTCCGTACAAATGCAAACGAAGTGACCCTCAGGTGTCACGTATCCGTGAACTTTGTCACGCTGGATATTGGTGTGTCACCGACAAACGCCACAGCCTCGGCAAAAGCCGAGCAACCCTGAACCCGGCGCGCGGGCACGTCCGACGGGCCGCCAGAGCCAGTTCCGAGGGATCAGGATCGGATCGCGCCGAAAATTTGCTTAAATATCAGAATGTTAGACTATGGCAGGGGTGTCCAAAATCACTCACCATGCTCCAGGCTTGGACCCGATCACACGCTCAGACCAATCCGCGCCACGATGGCATCGGCAAGGGTCGCGAAGTCCGTCCGCGCTTCGGACGCCGCTTTCGCATGGCTTCCAATCGCGCCGTCGGCGGCCGTGAGATCGAAGATCGGCTTGCGGGCCTCCTGGGCCAGGGGAACCAGACTGCGATAGTGTTTCAGCGTCGCCAGGCAATGCGGATCGTCTTTCGGGGTGCTCGGGAACGGCCCA
>JANQGN010000062.1 GCA_028277295.1 Rhodospira sp. | reverse complement strand
TGACCGCCATGACCGGCCGCGTGCCGGTGGCCCATTTCGCGGAGATCGAGCGAAGCTTCCTGGACGCCGCCTGCCGGCGATACCTGGGACGGCCGTTGCTGGTGCCCTACGTGGACACCCTGCGCATCGAGAAGCGCGTCATAGAGCGCCGCCAGGACGCCATCACCCGGGGCGCCCTGCGGCTGCACGCCGCCCGCGAACGCTACAACCTGCCGCGCTACAAGGCGCACGACGCCTGCGTGGACGCCATCGCAGCCGCCGAGTTGTTCCTGGCCCAGGTGGCCCACATGGACACGAAGCGGCCCCCACGCCTGGAGGAGGTGATCACCATGGGCTGACGGCCGTCCGGCGCCCCTTCCTGGGCCGGCGGTCCGCGCCTATCCTGTTCGGCCAAGAGATCAGTCGCCGAGGCCCAGGAACGCCAGGAAAGATCGCCGCCCATGCCCAAGTTCTCCACCGCCACCGCCGGCTCCACCGCCGAGCCGCCCTGGACCATCACCGCCGACGACGTCCATGCCGCCGCCGCTCGCCTGGCCGGGGCGGTGCCCAACACGCCTTTTTTGCACTCGCGAACCCTGTCGACCGTCACCGGCGCCGAGATCTTCGTCAAGTTCGAGAACCACCAGTTCACCGCTTCGTTCAAGGATCGGGGCGCGCTCAACCGTCTGCTGGCCCTCACCGACGCGCAGCGCGCCGCCGGAGTGATCGCCGTGTCCGCCGGCAACCATGCCCAGGGGGTGGCCTATCACGCCCAGCGCCTGGGCATCCCCGCGGTCATCGTCATGCCCGTCAACACCCCTTTCGTGAAGGTCAACAACACCCGGACGCTGGGCGCCCGCGTGGACCTGGCCGGGGAGACGGTGGCCGAGTCCATGCCCCGGGCACGGACGATCATGGAGCGGGAGGGCCTGACCTTCATCCATCCCTACGACGACCCGTTGATCATGGCGGGTCAGGGAACCGTGGCCCTGGAGATGCTGGCCGAGCAGCCGACGCTGACCTGTCTGGTCGTGCCGGTGGGCGGCGGCGGCCTGATCGGCGGCGTGACGGTGGCGGCCCGGGCGCTCCGTCCGGACATCGAGGTCGTGGGCGTGCAAACCGAACCCTACGCCGCCATGGTGGATGCCCTGGCCGGGCGCCCCTTTGTGCCGGGCGGCCAGACGGTGGCGGAAGGAATCGCCGTCAAGGCGCCGGGGGCCAGCGCGCGGCAGATCCTGGCTCATCATGGGGTGGACGTCCTGGTGGTCGGCGAATCGGCCATCGAGCAGGCCATCAACCTCTATGTCCAGGTGGAAAAGACGGTGGCCGAGGGCGCTGGCGCCGCCTCGCTGGCCGCCGTGCTCACCAACCGCCAGCGTTTCCGGGGCAAGCGGGTGGGCGTGGTGCTGTCGGGGGGCAACATCGACCCGCGTACCCTGGCCTCGGTGATCCTGCGCGGCCTGATGCGAGACGGCCGCCTGGGCACGCTGTCCGTGGAAGCCAGCGACGTTCCCGGCCAGTTGGCCGCTGTGGCCAGCATCATCGCCGCCCACGACGGCAATGTCATCGAGCTGGCCCATAACCGCATGATTCCCACCATGTCGGCGCGATGCACCGATCTTTCGTTCACCGTGGAGACTCGCGGCGGCGCCCATTTGCGGGAAATCGCCCAGGCGCTGCGCGATGCCGGCTATCGCGTCTGGCATGTCAGCGGCGAGGAAGCGGATTAACAAGACGGCCCCACCACGGCGCCGATCGAAGACCGCACTCCCCTGAAGGGAAATTCAGTTCGGGTTGAAAACGGACGCTTGACAATCGCCGTTCGCTGGCGCCTTCCTGTGCAAGAGCACAGACGTGCCTGCCGAGAAGGCATCCCTCATGTCCGACGCCCTCATGATCTGGCTTGCGTTGTCGACCTTTCTGGTCCTGCTGATGCAGGCAGGCTTCGCGTGTTACGAGGCGGGCATGGTCCGCCGCAAGAACTCGGTCAACGTGGCCATCAAGAACGTGGCTGATCTGGGCACCAGCATCTTTCTTTACCTGTTGATCGGCTTTTCGGTGATGTTCGGACCCAGTTGGAACGGTGTCCTGGGCATGGGCGCCTCCCCCATGCTGTCCGACGACCCGCCGCTGATCCTGACCGCCCTGTTCCAGGCCATGTTCTGCGGCACGGCCATCACCATCGTCTCCGGGGCGGTTTCCGAGCGCACCACCTTCCGGGGCTACCTGCTGTTGGCGGTGGCCATGACACTGCTGGTCTATCCCATCACTGGCCATTGGGTCTGGGCCGAGGGCGGATGGCTGGCCGAGATGGGCTTTTTCGACTTCGCCGGCAGCACAGCGGTGCACGCCGTGGGCGGCGCCATCGCCCTGGCGGCGGTGATCCTGATCGGCCCGCGCCTGGGCCGCTTCGAGACCGAACGGAGCGCCGAACCCGTCCCCGGCACCGCAGGCGGCGGCCGCATCGACAGCGACAATCTGGCGGTCTCCGCGCTTGGCGCGTTCCTGCTGATGTTCGGTTGGTTCGGCTTCAACAGCGGCGGCGCCACCGACTTCGAAACCCAGGTCCCGCTGATCCTGGTGAACACCGCCATCGGCGGCGCGGTTGGTATTGTTGTTATCCTTCTGCTGGGCTGGGTGATGGGCAGGAAGGCGGGCGCCGTGGACATCCTGACCGGCATGCTGGGCGGCCTGGTGGGTATCACGGCCGGCTGCGAGGTGCTGCCCCCCCTGGGCGCGGTGGCCCTGGGCGCCCTGGGCGGGCTGGTGGCGGTATGGGGGACCCACCTGCTGGCGCGGTTGCGGCTGGATGACCCGGTCGGCGCCATTCCCGTGCACCTGTTCGCCGGCGTGGTCGGCACTGCACTGCTTCCGCTGTTCGCCTACGAACACAAGATCCCGCCGCAGGTGGACGGCCGGCTCGACTGGCTGGGCGTCCAGGTGCTGGGCACGCTGACGGTGTCGGTGTTCGCCTTCTGTATTGCCTGGGTGGTGATCCGCGTCACCGACCCCCTCGTGGGCTTCCGCGTCTCGCCCGAGGACGAACGCATCGGCCTGAACGTGGCCGAGCATGGCGCCGGTACCGCCATGCTGGATCTGCTCAACCAGCTGGCCGCCCAGGGCGTGAAGGGGGACTTCTCCAACCCGGTGACCGTGGAGCGGGAGTCAGAGGCCGGCTATATCGCGGCCTTCTACAACCAGGTCCGCGAGCGCTTTGTCAGCGAGGCCGAGCGCAGCAACGCGCTGCTGGAGGAGGCCGCCTTCCTGGCCAACCACGATCCGCTGACCGGGCTGAAAAATCGCCGCGCCTTCGTCGCCGCGGCCAACACGGATATCTCCGACCTCAACCGCTACGGTGGCGATGACTGCCTGATCATGATCGACCTGGACCATTTCAAGGCCATCAATGACTGTCATGGCCACGATGTGGGTGACGAGGTTCTGGTGGAGCTGGCCCACCGCCTGCGCCGGGTGGCACGGGAAACGGACGTTATCGCCCGCCTGGGCGGAGAGGAGTTCGGCATCATCGTCGGCCGCGCCACGCTGGACCAGGGCCTGATCTCCGCTCGCCGTTTCCTGACAGCGATCAACAAGGAGCCCTTCGCCCTGTCGGTTGGCCCCCTGGCCGTTACCGCCAGCCTGGGGGTGGCGTCGCTGGCCCAGCACACCACGTTCGACGCCGCCCTGAAGGCCGCAGACGAGGCCCTCTACGCCGCCAAGCGCGGCGGCCGCAACCGCGTCTGCGCCGCGCCGGCCGCCGACGGTCACCTCGCCCCCGAGGTCATCCAGGCGGACTGATCATCGCACCTGATGCCAGCGGTCGCGATACGGACCCTTGGCGCATGGCATCGGCCCTTGACCCAGATCCAGACGGGCAGCAAGCCCAGGACGCGCGGCAAGTGTTTCCGGTTGCGACCCAGAGTCGGCTGAACTATCGTCCCGGCGCGTCGTGCTCGTCGGCCTGGCATGTCGCGCCTGAGGGACGCGCAAGGCGTTCATTTCATCCAAACCGAGCACGCCATGCGATCCTTTCTGACAAAACTAAGGAATGCACAGAACTACGATCCGTATATCATAGAGCGGATCACCTCTCCTCTACGCGGGCGCAACCCCATTGCCCGATTTGTCAATTTTTTTCTTGCCATTATTTTTGTAACGCTCCGTCGCATCGTCCGCGCCTTTCGCTTCGTCAAAGGGGGTTTTCGCGCCCAGTCACGGCCAGACCTCCCGCGGCCCGCCGAAGCGCTCTATGCCCCAGCCCTGACGGACGCGTCGCGAGACGGTCAGGGCCTGCGCGTGCTGATCATCGGCGAGTTGACGCTCCCACAATGCAAGCGCTACCGCGTTGACCAGAAAGTCGAGATGCTCGAGCACCTTGGCTACGACGTCACGGTGGTGTCCTGGCATGACGAAGAGGGGGCTCGCCGTGAGTTACAGCTTCATGGCCTGGTCATTTTTTACCGCGTACCAGCGTTAGAGAAGGGTCTCAACCTGATCGGAGAGGCACGACGCCTGGGTTTGACGTGTCTATTCGATATTGATGACATGGTATTCGATGTTGAAGAGTACAGTCGCAACACCAACATTCTACACCTCCCCCCCAAGGAAGTAGAGCTTCTGCTTGATGGCGGGCGTCTCTACTGCGCCATGCTAAAGGCTTGCGACCACGGCATTGCCAGCACCGGCACCATCGCCGCGCGCATGCGCCACTTCGGGCTTCAGACCGTCCACGTGGTGGAGAACTGCCTCGACGCACGGACGCTCGATCTGGCCGCGGAAATGCGGCGCCGCCCGCAAGCCAGGCCAGACGGGACCGTGGTCATCGGCTACGGCAGTGGCACGCGAACGCACGATGCCGACTTCGCCACCGTCGCCGACGCCATCCTCGCCGTGCTGCGGCGTCACCCCGAGGTCGTGCTGGCGATCCACGGGCACCTGACCTTGCCGGCCTCGTTCGACACCGTCGCCGACAGGGTCTTTCGTGTCCCGTTCCTGAACGCGGATGACTACATGCGCGCACTCGCGAGCTGGCACATCAGCATTGCCCCCCTGGAGCCGTCGGTCTTCAATGAGGCCAAGAGCAACATCAAGTTTCTTGAGGCGTCCGTCATGGGCGTGCCATCGGTGTGCACACCGACCGAGCCGTTCCGCTCGGTGATCGAGCACGGCCGCACCGGCTTTCTGGCCGAAACGATCGAAGACTGGACCGAAACCCTGTCTCGCCTTGTGCGCGACGCCGACCTGCGCCATCGCGTCGCAGAGGCGGCCCGCGCGGCCATGCTGGCGCGCTATCATTCCGCCGTCGTCGCCCAGACCCAACTGGCCCCCGTGCTCGATCACCTTCCGTCGCGGCCGCCAGCCGGCGAGCGCCCGATCCGCCTGCTGATGGTCAATGTCCTGTTCCCACCGGAAAGCTTTGGCGGCGCCACCATCGTCGCCGAACATCTGGCCCGGCACCTGCCGGCCTCGGGCGTGCATCCCACGGTTCTGACCGGCTTGGCGACCCCGGGGCTGGCAGAGGGCACCGTGCATCGCTACGAGTTCGAGGGTACCCCGGTGATCGGGGTCGCCATGCCTCCGCCGCTTTCCAGGGAGCATGACTATCGCAATCCGGCGATGAAGAACCTGATGAGCGAGATCCTGGCGACGACCCGTCCCGATGTTGTCCATTTTCACTCGATCCAGCAGTTGTCGGCCACCATCGCCGAGGCTTGCATCGAGGCCGGCGTGCCGTTCGTCGTGACCCTGCACGATGCCTGGTGGATCTGTGAGCGGCAGTTCATGTTGCGGGAGGATGGCACCTACTGCGACCAGCGCACCATCGACCTGCGGATCTGCGCCCGATGCATGCCCGACAGCGCCTTCACCCACAGACGGTTCTACTACCTGGCCTCGATCCTGGAGAAGGCCGCCCTCTTGCTGACTCCGTCGGCGTTCCAGCGAGACCTGTATGTCGCCAACGGCCTGTCTCCCGACCGCGTGCGCGTCAACGGAAACGGTGTTCCACTGCCGGCCACGGCCGAACCCGCCCGCGTCGGCCGCACCGTCCGGTTCGCCTATCTTGGCGGACGGGCCGCCCATAAAGGCTACTTCTGGGTGAAGACGATGTTCGAGGGCTTCAAGGAGCGCAACTGGCATCTGGTGATCCCGGACATTCATCTGCGGCTCGGCCATTCGTCCATGGACGCCAAGGAGTGGAAGGGACGCGGCCGTGTGTCGGTCGTGCCGCCGTTCGGCCAGGATACCCTCGACGCCTTCTACGCCGACATTGACGTCTTGCTGGTGCCATCCTTGTGGAAGGAGAGCTTCGGGCTCGCCGTAAGGGAAGCCCTGGCCCGCAATGTATGGGTAATCGCGACCGACTCCGGTGGTGTCACCGAGGCCATCGTGGAGGGCAAAAACGGCAATATCGTCGAACGCGGCGACACCCAAGGGTTCACGGCCGCCATTCGCGCCATCCTGGCCGACCCCGGGCGCCTGAATGGGTACGTCAATCCCCATCGGGACCAGGTCCGGTGCCTCGCCGATCAGGCCCGCGAACTCGCGGGCATGCTGACCGAGGTGGTGACGGCGCACACCACGGCGTCGCCTCCCCCGTCAGACCCCACGCTCGGCGACCATAACGAACCCGGCGAGTTCGATGCCTCGCCCCACCGCCTGCATGATCCGGCGATCACGGTGAAGCACGCGGGCGCCGCGACCGGCGGGCCGCATCGTCTCGGCCTATGACCCGACAAGACCCGCCCCTCCATGTCTGTCGGCTGGCCGACATCATGAAACCCCGGCATGGGGCCGCCGCGCGTGAGTCTGGATCCGCCACCTAGAGCAAATCCCGAGCGATCTGGCACAGATCGCGACGACGATTTGCTTAAATATCAAAATATTAGAGCATGGTGGGTGAACCCAAAGTCACTCACCATGCTCTGGTCGGCGGCAGCACCCCTCTCTCCCTTGAACCAGGAGCCCTCGGAGCCCCGGCATCATGAGTACGCGACCCAAAGCCCGAACCGTCATCGTCACACGCACCAAGGACCGGCCCTTACTGCTGAAACGGGCGGTCGACAGCGTCCTGTCCCAGGATGACGACAACTGGTGCCAGGTGATCATCAACGATGGCGGCGATCCCGCCGCCGTGCGCGCGGTCGTCTCTCCCCGGGCGGACGCGTACGGCGATCGTCTCCACATCCTGGACAACCCCACAAGCCTGGGCATGGAGGCGGCGTCCAATCGTGCCATTGACGAAAGCCGCAGCGACTACCTGGTCATCCATGACGACGACGACGCCTGGGATCCGGGCTTTCTTTCGACCTGTGTCGCCTTTCTCGAGGCACGGAACCACTATGGCGGCGTGTGCACTCGAACGCGCATGGTGCGGGAACGCATCGAGGGCGACACCGTCGTCCGGGACGGCGATGAGCCGTTCCTTTACGACGTCAAGGCTGTGACGCTGGCCCGCGTCCTGCGTTCCAACTGCATGACGCCCATTTCCTTCCTGTATCGCCGGTCCTGTCTCGAAGCCATCGGCCCGTACCGGGCGGATCTGCCGGTCCTGGGGGATTGGGAGTTCAACGTCCGCTTTCTGCGGCGCTTCGATGTTGGCCTGATCGATCAACCGCTGGCGTTTTACCATGTTCGTCCGCCCTCGACCGGACCAATGGCAAACTCGATCCATGGCGTGTTCGGGCACCACCGAGAAGTCGAGGCGATGTTGCGCAATGGCTGGCTCCGAGAGGCGCTGAACCAGGACAGCAGCCTGATCGGTCTGCTGGGCAATACCGCCGAGGCCATGCCAGCTGACGTCATCGTCGACATGCTGTGGGCGGATGTGGAGCGGCAGAGCCACCAGATTCACATGCTGGACGCCTTGTTCAAAAGGCAGATGGCGGATCAGGAGCGCAAAGATTATCAAGTCCGCATGCTGGACACACTGGTCCGGGGTCAATTGGAGGATCAGGAGCGCAAGGACTACCAGGTCAGCATGCTGGACGCACTCGTTCGGGGTCAACTGGCAATGCAAGAAACCTTGACCCAGGAACTACGGGCGCGTGACGCTCACATTCAACAGCTCACCGCGCAGCTCCAGGGCGTCACGAGTTCGACCAGTTGGAAGGTCTCCGCGCCGGTCCGGTGGTTCGGCCGCCTTTTCCGTCGCGGCGGTCGGACGGACGTCCCGGACGCCGAAAGCACGCCATCCGCCCCCGCCGCTCCTCCGGCCGCGGCATCGTCTGCTCCCGTCGCCGGCCCACGCCCGACCATGCCGCCCGCGTGCGCCGTAGAATCGCCGCCGCAAGACACCGCCCACGCGGACAGGCCATCGCCCCATCCCTCTTGATCATTGTCCCGCTGGCGCGACACCCCGATGATGATGCAGTGCCAAGGCCGACGGTGTCCGGGCCTTGGGCGTCTTGCGCACAAAATGGGACCGCGCCACGTGGTAGGAGGGATCGAAACCGTAAAAGTTCAGCCGCATGCGCTCCATCTCCGCGGTTCGATAGCTGGTGAGCGGCCGCGCGGCCTCGTCAGCCGCCAGCCGCGCCGCCTTGGCGGCCAGCCGGGCGGCCAGACCATCGGTGTCGGCGGCCAGGGCCAACAGGCGCCGCCGGAGGTCCCCCCGAAACGCCGCCCCGTCCGCTCCGAAGGCGTCGTCCAGCAAGCCCAGGCGGACCGCCTCGGCGGTCCCCATGGGCAGGCGGGCGTCGGCGATCTGGCGCGCCCGCTCCTCGCCCACCCGGCGCGGCAGCACATAGGTCCAGTACTCAGACCCATAGAGATTGCCCATGCTCTTGTAGTGCGGATTGAGCACAACGCCCTGGCGCGCCCACACCACGTCCGCCGCCAGGGCCAGGAACACGCCACCAGCGCCTGCGTTGCCTTGCAAGGCACTCACCACCCAGCGGTCGGTTCGGGTCAGGATGGCGCCCGCTAGGTCGTTCATGGCGATGATATTGGCCCAGGATTCGTCCGCGGGGCTGTCGGCGGCCTCGATCACCGTCAAATGCAAGCCATTGGACCAGAACTCCGGTCCGCCCATCAGGGCGATCACCCGCTCCTCGCCCTCGGCGGCGGCCAGGAAGGCGACCCGCAGACGGTGGCACTGCCCGGCGGTCATGGCCCCGTTGTGAAAGGGAAAATGCAGATAGCAGACACCGTCTTGGCGCTCCGTCCAGATGTCCAGCGGCCCGGCGGCGATCTCCGGCACACCCGCCAGCCGCCGCTTGCCCAACACCCGCACCGCCGGCAGTTTCAGGGGCTCGGCGTCGCCGGAGCGGTCGATCAGGTGGCCGACCCACACCGCGCCGTCGGTGGTGGCGATGGCCACCGACTCGCCGCCCAACCCGACCACGCGACCCGGCGCGCCCTTAAGCCCCACCGCCTCGCATGCGTTGTAAAGCGACACGGGCAGGCCCAGGATCTCGTCGCGCACCCCCGGGAGCCCGTCTGACGCCCGCACCTTCGCCAGCACCTGGGCGGTGGTCTCCGTGGTCCAGTCGATGCGCCGGTCCGCCTGGGTCATGGGCGGGCGCGCCCGACCCCGCACGCCGGGAGCCCCCGGCACAACCGGCATGCCCCGCGTCTCTCCCGCCTGAAGCTTGGCGACGGACTCCCGCACCGCCGCCACCGCGCCCTCGGTCACCTCGGCCCGGTACAGGCTGGATTTGGTCGCCGACCGCATGGGGAAGGTGCGCGCCGCCCAGACGTCGCCCGCGTCCAGGTCGGCCGCCGCCTCGATCACGGTGACCCCCCAGGTCGCCTCGCCCTCCAGGATCGCCCAATCCAGCGCCGAGGGACCGCGATCGCCAACAATGCCAGGGTGCACGATGAGGCAGCGCACCCGCCGCCACACGTCCTCGGGGATCGCCCGCGTGAGGAACGGCGCCAGCACCAGGTCGGGGGCAAACAGGTTCACCGCCTCGCGAGTCAGATCGTCGGAAACATCGAACTCCACGGACACCGCGTGACCATCCTCGCGCAGGTCGACGAACAGGCGCTGGGTCAGGCTGTTGAAGCCATGGGCCAAGAGCAGGATCCGCATATCAACAAATCCGTGGCAATTGCTCGCCAGCCAGCCAGTCAACAATGCGACGTCCACCCAGTCGGGTTTCCATCTGCACGAAGCAGTCAGGGTCCTGAACAACACGACCGATGACGGCGGCCTCGTGGCCCAAGGGATGGGCGCGCATGGCCTCCAACAGGGCCTCGGCCCGCTCCGGAGGACAGATGGCCAACAGCTTGCCCTCGTTGGCCACCGTCAGCGGGTCAAGGCCCAGCAACTCGCAGGCGCCGCGCACCGCCGGTTTGAGAGGGATGTCGGCCTCGCGGATGGCCATGCCGACGCCCGACTGTTGGGCCAGTTCGTTGAGGGTGGCCGCCAGGCCGCCGCGCGTGGGGTCACGCATGGCCCGGATTTCCGGCACCGCCTCCACCATATCCGCCACCAGGTCGTGGAGCGCCGCGCTGTCCGACAGGATGGGCGTTTCGAAGGTCAGGGTCTCGCGCTGGGACATGACGGCCACGCCGTGATCGCCGAGGGTGCCGCTGACCAGGATCAAGTCGCCCGGCCGGGCCTTGTCGCCGGACAGATCCAGGCGGTCGTCGGTGATGACGCCAACGCCGGTGGTGGTGATGAACAGACCGTCGCAGCCGCCACGCTCCACCACCTTGGTATCGCCGGTGACCACGGACACGCCGGCCTCGCGCGCCGCCCGGGCCATCGAGCGCACGATGGCCACCAGGTCGGCGAGCGGCAGACCCTCTTCAAGGACAAACCCCGCCGTCAGGTAGAGCGGCACGGCGCCGGCCATGGCCACGTCGTTGACCGTGCCGTGCACCGCCAGGGAGCCGATATCGCCGCCGGGAAACACCCGAGGCGTGATCACATAGCCGTCGGTGGTCACCACCAGGCGGCCCGCCGGCATTGGCAGCCGGGCCTGGTCGTTGCCCTGACCCAGCAGCGGATTATCGAACGCGGCGACAAAGACCTGGTTGATCAACTGCGCCATGGCCCGGCCACCGGCGCCATGGCTCATCTCGACCAGGCCGGTGTCGAGGTTCAAGGGGTGGGGGAATGGTTGGCGCATCGCCTGTCCTCGCCGAGTCGCGCGTCCCGGAACCGCCCATGGATCCAATAGGCCGCGCAGGCGCCTTCCGAGGACACCATGCACGCGCCCTTTGGGGTGTCCGGCGTGCAGGCGGTTCCGAACAGCCGGCAGTCCCGGGGCTCCTTCACCCCCCGCAGGATGGCGCCGCAGTCGCACCCCCGGGAGTCGCGCCCGGGCCGGTCGGCGAGCGCGAAGCGCCGCTCCGCATCCCATGCGGCATGCCGGGCATTGAACCGAAGGGCCGAATAGGGCACTGGCCCCAGGCCCCGCCAGTCGAACGCCTTGCGCAATTCAAACATACCAGCCACCACCGCCTGGGCCTTCTCGTTGCCCGTCCGCGTGACCGCCCGGGCATATTGGACCTCCACCACCGACCGGTCGTCATTGATTTGCCGCACGAGCATCAGCACCGCCTGCAAGACGTCCAGGGGCTCGAACCCGGCGATGACCACCGGCTTGCGGTACTCCTCGGCGAAGTACTCGTACGGCCGGGCGCCGATCACCGTGGATACATGGGCCGGACCGATGAAGCCATCCAGGGGGATGGATCCGCCCTCCAGGTCACGCACGGCTGGACTGTCCAGCAGGCTCTGGATCGCCGCGGGGGTCAGAACGTGATTGCAGAAGACGGAGAAGTTGCCCAGGCGCAGACTCGCCGCCCGAGACACCGCCAGCGCGGTCGGCGGCGTCGTGGTCTCGAAGCCGATGGCGAAGAACACCACCGGACGGTCGCGGTTGTCCTGGGCGATGGTCACCGCGTCGAGCGTCGAGTAGACCATGCGCACATCGCCGCCCTCGGCCTTCACCTTGAGCAGGGTGACACCTTCACTACCAGGCACCCGCATCATATCGCCATACGTGCACAGGATAACGCCATGGTCGCGCACCAGCGAGATGGCCATGTCCAGCCGCCCCACCGGCAGCACGCACACCGGGCAGCCCGGCCCATGGATCAGGCGCACGCCCTCGGGCAACAGGTCCTCCAGGCCATGACGGGCGATGGCATGGGTGTGCCCGCCGCAGAACTCCATGAGATTGTAGCGCGTCCCGGGCCGGACGGCCGCCGCGATGGCCCGCGCCAACCCGCGCCCCAGGGTCGCGTCGCGGTATTCGTCGACGTATCTCATGTGGGCGCCGGGGCCGGCCGCTCCCCGTCCTCTCGCGCGCTGTCGGCCGTGCCCTCGCCAGCGGCCACCATCTCGGCGATCAAGGCCAGGGTGCGTTCGGCCTCCTCGGGGTCCAGACGCGACAGGGCGTACCCCACATGCAGGATCACGTAGTCGCCGGGCCGCAGGTCATCGACCAGGGCCACCGAGACCACCTTGATCACGCCGCCAGCATCCACGCGGGCCATGGCGCCGGGCAGCAGGGCAAGGACTTTGGCGGGAACGGCCAGGCACATGGGACGAGCAGCCTCGCTAGAGCAAATCCCGAGTGATCCGGACCGGATCGCGACGACGATTTGCTGGAAAAACAAATGGTTAGAGCATGCTGGGCGATTCAGAAATCGCGCAGCATGCTCTAGGTCAGGGTGGTCGCGTGATGGGCGGCCACCCAGGCCTGGCCCAGCGCCACTCCCGGGTCGCCCGGCGCCACCACGCGGTGGGTGAGCACCGAAAGCCCCCGCTTCCGCAGACCATGGGAGACGGACGCGCTCAGCACCCGGTTCAGGAAGCACCCGCCAGACAGGCCGATGGTGCGCAGGCCAGAGCGATCGGCTGCTCGGGTCGCCCAATCGACCAGGGCGGCGGTCAGGGTGCCATGGAACAGGTCGGCGCCGGCCGGCGGCGTCAGGGCCTCGGTCAGGGCAGCCATGAGCGGCAAGGTATCCAGCTGGCCACTCTCACTGATCGACCACCCGCCCGCCAGCACCCGGGGGTTCGAGACCATCTTTTCCAGCGCCATCGGTGCCTGCCCCTCGAAGTCGGCCACGGGATGCACACCCAGCAAACCGCAGGCGGCATCGAACAGGCGCCCGGCCGAACTGGTCTCGGGGCAATTCAAGCGGCGCTCCAGGACCTGGCCCAGCATACCGGCATGGCGTTGCCCGGCGAAGCGCGCGGCGATCTCGTCGGTGCGGCCGAGGACATGCAGAACGGCCGCCGCCATGCGCCAGGGCTCGCGCGCCGCCACGTCGCCCCCCGGCTGCGGCAACCGGCGCAGGTGACCCAGGCGGTCGTAGCTGGCGCCGTCCACCCGCAGCAACTCCCCGCCCCAGGACTCGCCGCCCGGCCCGAGGCCGAAGCCATCGAGGGACAGTCCCAACAGCGGCCCCACGTGCCCATTCTCCGCCGCCACGGCGGCGATGTGGGCATGATGATGCTGCACCGGCAGGGCCACGGCGCCGGTCTCGGCGGCCAGCGCCTGGGCCGCGCCGGTGGAGTGAAAATCGGGGTGAAGGTCATGGGCGATCACGGCCGGCGTCGCGCCCAGGATAGCGCGCATGCGCGGCACAAGCTGGTCATAGGCGCCGCGCGTGGTGACATCGGCCAGGTCGCCGACCGGATGCGACAGGTGGGCGCGCCCGTCGCGCATCACCGCCACGGAGGCCTTCAGGAACGCCCCCATGCCCATGACCGGTGGCGGCGGGCCGGCCAGCCGGGCGCTGTAGACCAGAAAGTCCGGTTTGACGGCGGCATTGGGAGTCATGAGGCCGTCCTTTCGGTGTCGGGCGCCGGCCAGGTCGCGCGGCGCGCCAGGATCCAGTCCCGCCAGGCCGCCAGGCCGTCGCCCCGCGTGGCCGAAACCCGCAGCACCGCCAGGTCCGGATTGACCCGGCGCGCGAAGTCGACGCAGCGGTCCACGTCAAAGGACACGTGGGGCAGCAGGTCCATCTTGGTCAGGATCATCAGGTCGGCGGCGGCGAACATATCCGGGTACTTGAGCGGCTTGTCCTCGCCCTCGGTGACCGAGAGGATGACCACCTTGTGCGCCTCCCCCAGATCGAAGGCGGCCGGGCAGACCAGGTTGCCCACGTTTTCGATGAACAGCACGGCGCCGCCGGCCGGATTCAGCGTGTCCACGGCGCGGGCCACCATGTCGGCGTCCAGATGGCAGCCCTTGCCGGTGTTCACTTGAAGCGCCGGCACACCGGTGGCCCGGATGCGCTCGGCATCCAGGCTGGTCTGCTGATCGCCCTCGATCACCGCCAGCGGCACCCGGCCGGCGAGGTCGGCCAGGGTGCGGGTCAACAATGTTGTCTTGCCCGACCCCGGCGAGGACACCAGGTTCAGGGCCAGGATGCCCCGATCCGCGAACAAAGCGCGGGTCTCGGCGGCGCGGGCATCGTTGGCGTCCAGGATGTCGCGTTCGACCCGGACGATGCGGGCCTGGTCGAGACCCGGCACATGGGCGCCGCCCGGCCCCCGGCCGTGGTGATGCGCACCGGCATCGGCGACCGGTGTGGGCGTCTCGGTCGGCGCCCGGTCATGATCATGATGATAATGATAATGGTGGTGGTGATGATCATGGCCATCGTGATGATGATCATGATGGTGATGAGGGTGGTCCTGACCAGCGGGACCGGAGACCAGCCGGCCGTTGACGCTCGCCTGGCCGCATCCGCAGACGGTGCACATCACGCCACCTCCAGTTCCTTGATTTGCATCGCATCGCCGCTGGTCACCTGAACCTGATGACCGCCGCACAGGGGGCAGGGATCGAATCGCTGGCCGAGCGTGATCTCCGCCGCGCAGGCCATGCACCAGCCCTGGCCGGGTGTGCGCAGGATGTCAAGGCGGGCGCCCTCGGCCAGGGTACCCTTCATCACCAGGTCGAAGCAGAACCGGATGGCATCCGGCTCCGCGTGCGACAGGGCACCCAGTTCCAACCAGACCGCGCGCACGCGGGTAAACGCCTGGCGGTCGGCCTCGGCCTCCAGAATGCGCAAAATGCTCTCGGTCAGCGCCAGTTCATGCATGGCCCCCGCCCTCTGTCCGCGCATCCATGAACCGCAAATCGTAGGCCACACAGGGATCGATCGCCAGGGCGAGAAGATGGACCCTCCGTGTCAGGGCCGCCCGGTCGGTCGCCACCCACCCCAGGGGCGTCCTGGCCAACGCCCCGTCAGGGTGCGCGTTCCAATCGGTGGGGGCAATGATTTGCCAGGCGGTCACACGCTGTCGCGCCACCACCACGCGGTGCACCAGCAGGCCACGCGCGGTCTCGACGGCGGCCAGGCCGACGCCCGGACCATCGCCGGTGACCGTCGGCGGCGGCGCCTCCCCCTCGGCCAGCGCGCCAAGCGCCGCTTCCGTGCGCCGCAGGTCCAGGGCGCGGGCCACCAGCCGGGCGGCCAGACCGGCGCCTTCCGTCACAAGCGCCGCGACCGCCGGCAAGGCAGCACAGCGGGCCAGCGCGCCCGTCTCCGCCGCCGCCCCTCGCCACTCCGGCCGCGCCACGAAGGCCGCTGCCTCCGCGTCGTGGCGCAGGCGCTCGGCGAAGGTGACCAGCCGCCAGCCCGCCAGCGGCGGCACGTTGGGCGCCGGTTCGGGCGGCGTGGCCAGCGCCAGGGCCACGGCCCGCGCCGATACGCTCTGGTCGTCCTCGGCCCAGGCACGGATCGCGGTCACCGAATCGGACAGTGTCGCCGCGTCGGGAACCCACCGCCCCAGCCTGGCCGAGACCGCGCCCACGGCATCGGCCAGGGCTGCGGGAGGCCAGACGGCCCCGTCGTCCGCGCCACCGATCCGATCCCAGCCGCTGACCGCCGTCGTCACGATCGCCCGCAACGCCTCGAGGTCGTCCCGAAGGGCGCGCACCCCCGAGTCATCCGGCGCCAACCCCACCAGGGCCGCCCAGTCCAGCCCCATGCGCAGCGCCCCTTGCTCGAGGGCTTCGATCAGCACCAACGCCTGGCGGGCGGCGACGGTCTCCGGCGAGGACCGGCGAGCCGTCGCGGCCTCCAGCGCCCCCAGGGCGGCCACCGTCTGGGCCGTGCCGCATAACGAGAACAGCAGGCCCACCAGCCGCACCGCCGCGTCCGTCGGCTGCCCCACCAACACCGTGGCGGCCGTGGCGCGCCGGCTCACGCTCACCATCGTGCGCGCAACCCGCCCATCCGCCACCCCGAGGATCAGGGTGATCCGGTCCTCTGTGGGGGTTGCCCGTGCGTCCACACCCAAGGCTTCAACCATGCGCTCGCCAGTCTCCCTCAACAGGCTGGAGCAAGTCCCAGGCGATCCGGCGTGGATCGCGATGACGATTTATTCCAGTGTCAATATATTCAAGATCAACTAACTAGCACGTTTCCGATGAGTCAGCGGGCACCGACAACACATTAGAGCATGTTGCGTGATTTCTGACTCGCCCAACATGCTATAACGATTTGTTTTTCAAGCAAATCGTCCCCAAAAGATCGTCCAGGGCGATCTGTGCCAGATCGCTCGGGATTTGCTCTAGAGGTAGGCATCACGGATGTCCGCCAGTCGACCGGCGGAGTCGGTGAAGTCCTCCGGCGCGGCGCGAACGGCAAGGGGAACGTCACCCACCTCCAGCGTGTCCAGGATCACCGTGCCCGAAGCATTGAGGAACCGCACCGACCAGACCCGATCGATCCCGGTGGCCTGGATGAGGCACGATCCATGGCCGCGCGCGCACAACGCCACCGGGCCCCGACCGAGGACGAGACCCAGGTGAACCAGATCAGATTTGGTCATGGGCAGCAGCGTCAAGGTGATCACATGATTGGGCTGGCCGGGGACATGGCGGATCGCATGGTCGGCGATCTCCGCCAGCAGGGGCATGACGACAAGAGCGCCGACCGGCGGCGGCGGAGGCGGATCGAGCGCGGCGGTCGTGCGCGGTGGCCGGGTGGTGGCGACCACCTGAGGAATGGCGGCAATCTCGATCCAGCGCGCCACGGGATGGCCCGCGCTGTCCTCCCGGTCAAGCACCCACACCCCTGTCAGCACCGATTCCGCCACCGTGACGCGGCCGCCGTCGGGTGCCTCGACCCGGCCCGACACCTCGCCCGCGCCCAGGATCTGGCCAAGCAGCCGGAGCCCCTCCGGTGACAGGGTGGCGCCGTCGAGGACCCAGGGCGGATCATCGACCGCACGCCCGCGCAGATGGTCGATCATGGCGTCCACCAACACCAGCACCTCGGGGGCCAGCGCCTCCGGGCTCGCCGCCGCCAACGCCTCGGCCTGGGCCAACGCGTGGGCGCGCGGACCGCCCGGCCGCAGCACCGATGGCAGACCGACGTCAGTCACCAGGGGATCGCTCCAGGGGATCGCACCGGTCATGGGCGGTCTCCTCTTCGACGGGCCGATCATGCGCGCGCCGGCCGCAGGTGGGGCGGTAGTTCAGGCACCCGGTCCACCAGATCGGCAAACAAGTGATCCACAGACCCGCCCCGCGTCACAATGTCCAGCGCATCGAGCGCGCGGTCGATGGTCGCCGCCTCGTCGGCGGCGAGCACCTGGCGCGCCGTGTCCAGGTGCACCAGCAACCAGGCGCCGACCGGTGGCGGATCGAGCAGCACCAGCGAAACGCGGCGGGTCTCGCCCCGCCCCTGGCACAGGGCCTCGGTGCCGTGGAGGCTGACGACACGCATGGGAACACCCAGACACATGGGTCAGCCCTCCGCCGCCGCGACGGGCGCCAGGGGCTCCGGACGGACGGCCTCGTAGGACACGACATCGAGCCCCGGGGCGAGCAATCCCGCCGCCGCCGCCGGCAATGGACGCTCCCGCTCCGTCACCGGCTGGCCCCAGGCGGCCAGTTCCTGACGGGCCAGGATCAGGGCCTCATCGAGGCAGCCCCTGACGGCGGCGGTCAGCGACCCGCCCCAGGTGTCCAGATCACCGGCCTGGACACCGATCAACGTCAGCCGGCGCGGGACTCGCCCCAGCAGGTCGGCGGCCGACAGCACGTCCTGAAAGCCGGTCTGATGCAGGCTGAGCGCGCGGCAGCCCCGGAAGCGCGGCACCTCCTCGCCCCGCACGACGGTGAGCGTACCGGGCGCCAGCCCGTAGTCGATGGCATCGAACACCAGCAGGTTGTCGGCCTCGGACACATGGTGAACCAGATAGAGGCCCTGGGTGCCGCCATCCATCAGCGTGACACCGCTGGGAACGACGACCCGGCGATGCAGCTCCTCGACCGCGCGCACCCCGAACCCTTCATCCGCCCATAGGATGTTGCCGATACCCAGGACCAGGGAGCGGCCGGGAGCGTCCATGTCTGCATCCACGCCCGAGCGCCCCGTCGCCATGCCGCCCCTAGTCATCCCGGTTGTCCTTGAACATGCGCTCACCGGAAATCATGGTCGAGATCATCGACTGTCGCGACATGATGTCCTCGCGCACGGCGGCGTAAACGTGAAGGATGGTGTAGACCACGAAGACCCACATCCCCAGATGATGCCATGTATGAACGGACTGGCTATTGGGGAAGATGTCGAAGACCCAGCCAAACAGGGCGTATTGCCAACTGTCTATACCGGCACCTTCCCCATAGAGTGCGAAACCGGTAATGATCATGAAGAAGGTGGCCAGCGTGAACAGAAAGAACATCACGAACTGGGCCAGTGGATTATGTCCCACGTACTTCTTCGGTTCCGTGCGCATGAAGGCGTACCAGCTGGTTTCCCACAGCACGCCACCCCAGTAGTCGCGGCGCCAGAAAGGGAACTTGAAAAGCTGGCGGCTATGGTGATTGCCGACCATGGCCCAGTAGATGCGCACCAGCCACCCAATGGCCAGCACATAGCCGGCCGCGAAGTGCAGGAAGCGGATCATGCCCATGAGACGGGAGTCGCTGGCCTCGCCCGGCACACTGGGCAAGGGCGTGCCGATGAAGTAGCCGGTGACGATCAACACGACGATGGCCACGGCGGTGACCCAATGCCAGGCCCTGAGCGGGGCCTCGTAGACATAGATCGTGGTCCGCTCAACCGAGGTGTCGGCGGCGGTGATATCGGCGGCGTGAACGTCGCGGCCGGTCTCAAGGGACATGGCTCGTCTCCCCCGGGGTTGGCTCCCCGTCATGCGGTCAAGCGGTCATGCGGCGGCGGCGAGGTGGACCGGCCCCCCTGGCGGCGGCGCGGGGCCAGCCGCCCGAGTGGCCGGCCGGACCCGGTCAGCGCACGACGACGGTGGCCTTTTCCTGGCCATCCTCGCTCATCACGTGAGTCGAGCAGGCCAGACAGGGATCGAAGGAGTGGATGGTGCGCAACACCTCCAGCGGCTTTTCCGGGTCGGCCAGGGGTGTGTCGAGCAAAGCCGCCTCGTAGGCGCCGATGTTTCCGGCCGGATCCCGGGGCGAGCCGTTCCAGGTGGTCGGCACCACGCACTGATAGTTGCGGATACGCCCCCGCTCAATCTCAACCCAATGGCCGAGCGCGCCGCGCGGGGCCTCGGTGAAGCCGGCACCCCGGGCCGTCTTGGGCCAGGAGGTCGGGTCCCACAGGTCGGTGTTGGCGGTGGACAGGTCGCCCGCCTTCAGGTTGGCGATCAGCGCGTCATAGCTTTCCTTCAGCCGGTGCGCCGCCCACTGGCATTCGAGACCGCGCGCCGCCGTGCGTCCCAGGGC
This sequence comes from Rhodospira sp., assembly GCA_028277295.1. GTDB lineage: Bacteria > Pseudomonadota > Alphaproteobacteria > Rhodospirillales > Rhodospirillaceae > Rhodospira. The sequence goes on along the minus strand of JANQGN010000062.1, from coordinate 3,114 downwards.
GGAGAACAGCGCCGTCACGGGCACGTCCAGGTGTCGCAAGGCGGCCTCGACCGGTTCCTTGAACGCCGGTTTGCCCTGGGCGTAGCCGATGACAAAGCGGGCCAGCGGGCCAACCTCCATGGCATGACCCCGCCAGCGCGGCGCCTTCAGCCACGAGTACTTGGCCGCTTCATCCAATTCGCGGATCCGCGTGCTAGGATCGCCCTTGGTGTTGGGACCAAGCGCGAAGTGCGGCTCGGTGACGCCATCAAAGGGATGCAGCCCCTGGGACTCGTCGTCGTAGGCGTACCACGAGTGGGCCACGAACTCCTGGATCTGGTCGGGATCCTTCAGGTCCACCTCATGCACCGTGGACAGGTCGCCGTCGATGATCGCGCCCCGGGGCAGCATGAGGCTATCGGCCGAGTAATCGTTGGCCCGCGCCGGCATGTCGCCATAGGCCAGCAGGCTCCTGGACGCCAGGCCGCCACCATACAGCCAATCCTTGTAGAAGCCGGCAATGGCCAGCAGATCAGGGATATAGACCTGGTCGATAAAGGTGATCGACTGGTCGATGATGGAGGCGACCATGTTCAGCCGCTCCATGTTCACAGCGCCGACCGCGCCGGTGCCATCCAGATTGATCGGACAGGGCACCCCGCCCACCAGCCAGTTCGGATGCGGGTTCTTGCCGCCGAAAATGGTGTGGATCTTGACGATCTCCTTTTGGAAGTCGAGCGCCTCCAGATAGTGGGCGACCGCCATCAGATTGGCCTCGGGCGGCAAGCGGTAAGCCACGTGCCCCCAGTACGCGTTGCGGAACGGCCCCAACTGGCCGGACTCCACGAACCGCCTCAGCCGCCCCTGAAGGTCCCGGAAATAGCCGGGCGAGGACAGCGGCCAGGGCGAAATGGACTGCGCCAGGGCCGAGGTGGCCTTGGGATCGGCCTTCAGCGCCGAGACAACGTCGACCCAGTCGAGGGCGTGCAGGTGATAAAAATGCACCAGGTGGTCCTGCACGTACTGGGCAAGCTGCATGATGTTGCGGATGATGTTGGCGTTCGCCGGAATGGCGATGCCCAACGCGTCCTCCACCGCACGCACCGAGGTCAGCGCGTGGGTGCCGGTGCATACCCCGCAGATTCGCTGGGTGAAGGCCCAGGCGTCGCGGGGATCGCGGCCCCTCAGGATCAGTTCCAGGCCGCGCCACATGGTGCCGGTGGAGACGGCGTTGCGGATGACGTTGTCGTCATCCACGTTGACCTCCAGGCGCAGGTGTCCCTCGATGCGGGTCACCGGATCCACCACCACGCGCCGGCCACCGGTGTCCAGGGCGAAGCCGTTGGGCGTTTGCATCGTCGTCATGACTGCGTGTCCTCCTCACGGTCGCCGGATCAAGCGCCAGAACGGTCGGACGACCGGTCGGAGGACCGGGCCTGCTGGTCGGCGCGGGCGGCGGCCGCGGCCCGGGCGGCCTCGGCGCGGGCGTTGCGGGCGTCCTTCTTGTCGGCGGCGGTCTTGACGATGCTCACCGCGGCATGCGCGGCCACGGCCCCGCCAGCCAGGGCCGCCACCGTGGCGCCCACGGCGTCGGCGTTGCCCTCGGCGGCGAACGGCTCGATGTTGGTCAGACGCGCATAGAACGGTCCCTTGTCCCAGAAGGCATCCTCGGAACAGCCGATGCAGCCATGACCCGACTGGATGGGGAACGACACCCCTTCATTCCAGCCCACCGTCGAGCACGCGTTATAGGTTGTTGGCCCCTTACACCCCATCTTGTAGAGGCAGTACCCCTTGCGGGCGCCCTCGTCGTCCCAGGCTTCCACATACTGCCCGGCGTCGAAGTGCGGCCGGCGATAGCACTTATCGTGGATCCGCTGGGAATAGAACATCTTCGGGCGGCCATGCCGGTCCAGCTCGGGCATGCGCTTGAAGGTCAGCATGTAGGTCAGCACCCCGGTCATGACCTCGGCGATGGGCGGGCAGCCCGGCACCTTGATGACCGGCTTGTCGGTGACCACCTGGTGCACCGGCGTGGCCTGGGTGGGGTTGGGTTTGGCCGCCTGCACGCACCCCCAGGACGCGCAGGAGCCCCAGGCGATCACCGCCAGGGAGTCGCTGGCCATTTCCTTCAGCGTGTCCACGAACGGCCGACCACCCGGCAGGCAGTGAATGCCGCCATCCTTCAACGGTGGATTGCCCTCCACCGCCAGGATGTATTGCCCGGGATGGTCGGCGCGCACCTGCTCCAGGATCTCCTCCGCCTGGTGGCCGGCGGCAGCCATGATGGTATCGTCGTAATCCAAAGAGATCATCGACAGCACCACATCCGAAACGAGCGGGTGCGCCGATCGGATGAAGCTTTCCGTGCAGCAGGTGCACTCCAGCCCGTGCAGCCAGACCACCGGGATTCGTGGTTCGGTCTCCAGGGCATGGGCGATCGTCGGCGCCAGCGTTGGCGCCAGCCCGAGGGACGCGGTTGTCAAGCTGCAGAACTTCAGGAAGCTGCGCCGGGATATCCCTTGGCGCCGCATCACCTCATAGAATGTTTCGGCTCCGGACGACATGTGACCTCCCCACCGTTTTTTGGTAGCATTTTTTGTTCTCGACCTGTTTCCATTGACCAGGACGGCAAGCATTTCTGAATGTTTCTAGAGCATGTTGCGCGATTTCTGAATCGCCCAGCATGCTCTCAGTGTCTGTCCGGAAAGCCTTTCAAAACGCCGCATACGGTATGCCGTTCGGGTGCGGGCACACACTATATTGAGGCTCCAGAAACTTTCCGGACGGGCTCTAACAATTTGTTTTTCAAGCAAATCGTCCCCAAAAGATCTTCCAGGGCGAGCTGTGCCAGATCGCTCGGGATTTGCTCTAGAGTTTCTATTGGGCGACCTCCAGGCTCCGACACCCTGAACCAAACGCCAGAGTTGGACCGCTCGCGCAACGATACCCTATCGCACCAAAAAATCCCAAGAAAAATAGGCGCCATGATTCCGACGCCGACCGCTCACCAAGGCCCGCGGCGCGATGGCACTCTCGGCCCGGTATCGACCTGAGCCCCTGGCCAGGCTCCGAACCCTGCGCGGGTTTGGCGCCCTCGTGTTCCAGTTCAAGGCGTTCACGCCGCACGCCCTA
>JANQGN010000507.1 GCA_028277295.1 Rhodospira sp. | reverse complement strand
ACCTGCTGATCATGCGGGTCGCCCAGCGGGCCCGCATGGGCGAGGGGAGACGTGAAGCACTTCAGCGCGCCAAAAACATCGTTGGGGGATCTCGACGCTGAAGCGGCTGCCCGTGTGATCGCGGCCTTCGCGGACGTGGCGCTTATCCTGGATCAGGACGGCGTCGTTCGCGACGTGGCCGTTGGCAAGGTTGACCTTTCCCTTGACGGAAGCACCGGTTGGCTGGGACGGCCTTGGGCCGATACCGTGGCGGCCGACAGTCGCCCCATGGTTGAAACCATGTTGCGGGACGCCTTGGCGCACACCCCCACGGGGTGGCGCCGTATCCACTATAAGGTCGCCGATGGGGGCGACATCCCAATCCTGTACTCGGCCATGCGCGTCGGCAAGGCGGGCGCGGCGGGACGGGTCGTGGCCGTCGGCCGCGACCTGCGCGCCCAACAGCGCCTGATCAGCGCCCAGCAGGCGGCGGAACGCGACTACGCCCGTCTCCGTCACCTGGAGACGCGCTACCGACTGCTGTTCAAGCTCTCGTTCGAGGGGGTGCTGATCCTGGACTCGGCCTCGCGCCGCATCGTCGAGGCCAACCCGTCGGCGCTGACCCTGTTCGGCGAGGACGCCCGCAGCCTGGTGGGCAGTGTCTTCCCGCGCGGTGTCGACTCGGAGGACGCCGACGCCCTCGAGCGCCTGCTGGCCAGCGTGCGCGCCATCGGCCGGGGCGACGACGTTGTGGTCCGCTTGGGCCCCACCGCCGACCGCCGCGACGTCGTGGTCTCGGCCGCCCTCTTCCGCTTTGAGAAGGCCGTTCACTTCCTGGTGCGGTTGATGCCGCGCAGCGCCGAGTCCGCCGACGGCACCTTGGTCAGCCGCCCGCGCGCGCGCCTGCTGGAGGTGATCGACAACGCCCCGGACGGCATCGTGCTGACCGACATGGATGGGCTGATCCTGACGGCCAACACCGCGTTCCTCGATTTCGTGCAGGTGGCCACGGAGGCCCAGGTGCGCGGCCGGCCGCTGGGTCGCTTCATTGGGCGTGGCGGTGCCGATATGACCCCGCTGATTGGGAACCTTCGCGACCTTGAGGCGGTGCGGGGCTTTTCAACGACCATTCATGGTGACGTGGGCACCAGCACCGAGGTCGGCATCTCTGGCGTGGCCATCCCCCATGGCGACCCCCCGTGCCTCGGCTTCCTCATCCGCGACATGGGCGGCCGTCACCAGGGGGAGGGACGGGATTCCTCCCTGGGGCCTGGCGTGCCACGCTCCGTGGAGCAACTCACCGAACTGGTCGGCCGGGTGCCACTGAAGGACATCATCCGCGACACCAATGACGTGATCGAGAAGCTGTGCATCCAGGCGGCCCTGGAACTGACGGGAGATAACCGCGCCTCGGCCGCCGAAATGCTCGGCCTGAGCCGCCAGAGCCTCTACGTCAAGCTGCGCCGTTACAATCTCGGCGACCTGACACCGGCCGAGAACAACGCATGACGCTGACCGGCCCAGGGCGGCACCCGTTCCCCCCATCCAGACGGCATCCCTCGCCTCGGCCACGCGGCCGGGTGGCCGTTTCAATTGACGAACACCAACCCCGCCCCTAGGGTCCACGCATGCAACGTCTCCAGCCCGCCGCCATCCTTGAGGTGATGCATCCCATCACCTGG
>JANQGN010000494.1 GCA_028277295.1 Rhodospira sp. | reverse complement strand
CCGCTGTCGCAGGACAGGCCGGGCTCGCGGCAGGTCAGGCCCTCGCAGCACCATTGGCCGATCAATCCGCAGGCCACGCACAGGCCGGTGGAGGGATCGGGCACGCTAGCCCCCCAGCAGTACTCCCGGCCCGGGCACCGGGCGAATCCCGCCGAGCCGCAGTTCTGCCGGTAGTCGGGCGTGTCGCCCAGCGTGTAGCCGCAATAGACCTCGTTCAGGCCCGAGGCGATGGGGCCGAAGCCCCGGTAGCTTTCCTCGCAGGGCTCCGGTCCCGGGCAGGCGAGTTCTCCGTGGCCGCCGCATGCCTGGCATAGGGCGTCGCGGTTGCAGGCACTGCCGATGGCGCAGGTTCCATTGGCGAAGCACGGGCCGCCGTCGGTGCCGGTCCTGTCCTGGCCCATGGCCGCGCCCGAGAGCAGCGCCAGCATGGCCATGCTCACGACCATGGCCATGGCCATGGCCACGGTGAGCGGTCCACTGCGCGGCGCGCGCACTGGCCAGGACAGCCGCAAGCCCTTGGTGTCTGTCCGGAAAGCCCAGGAAGACACCACATACGGCATGCCATTCGGGTGTCGACACACACTATATTGCGGTTTTCGAGACTTTCCGGACGGGCCCTTAGAAAACCGCGTCGCGTCCGTCAAGATCGATGGCGTCATGACGGTGCCCCCCCTTTGTGTCCCCCCAGCCGTCGAGGGCCGGGCATCCCCCTGGACTGATGTGACAATACCACAAGGATCGTGGGGTCACCATTCGGCGTGACCGCCGCGTTGGCGAGCAAGGCTGGTTCGCGCGGGCGTGGCGCGTTACGCTGGCGGCTTGGCCTCGGCAGGAGGCGGAGACCATGACCAACGAACGGTCGCGGACCGTGGCCCGATCTGGCTGGCCGGCGATCCTGGCGCGGGGGGCGCTGCTGGGCCTGACCGCCATCGGCTGCGCCTCGGTCCCCGGGCGGGATGCCGGCGCCGCCGAGGAAACCTTGCGCTTCACCCCGCCGCCTGGCTGGCGCCAGGTGCACGCCGTCGAACGCGATGGCTTGGCCGTGCGCCATCTGATCCCGCCCGGCCAGGGGAGCGACGACTGGCGGGACATGATCACCGTCCAGGTGCTGCGCACCGCCCTGCCGCCGCCCCTGGAGGGCCTGTACGCCCGCGCCCTGGCCGGCTACCAGGCGCACTGCCCGGACGCCCGGGGCGGGGGCCTGCAACAGGGTCGGAGCAATGGCTATGCGACCGGGTTCTGGGTGTTGGGCTGTCCGGAAAATACCCGGACCGGGCGCGGGGAGACCGCCTTCTTCAAGGCCACGCTGGGGGAGCAGGCGGTCTACGTCATGCAACGGGTGTGGCGGACCGCGCCGTTCGAGCCCGAGACCGAGGCCGACATCGACGCCGACAGCCGCCGCCAGGCGATCGACATGCTCAAGGCGGCCCAGGTCTGCCTGCCCGGCTCGACCGCCCATCCGTGCCGGTGAGGGACGTGGCGCGCGGACGTGGCGCGAAAACCGCGATTGCGCCGGCTCGGGCGATGGGCTATGGTCCTGAACCCTCGCGGCGCGGCCCGACTGCTGACGCGTCGTCTGTGCGCTTGTAGCTCAGCTGGATAGAGCGTCGCCCTCCGGAGGCGAAGGTCAGGGGTTCGAATCCCTTCAAGCGCGCCATTTCTCCCGACATCGAAACAGCTTGCCCTCGTCTTGAAGGGATCGGACGGTGTCCTCGTCCCGAGCGTCGTCGCGTCCCTCGGCTGGCGCGCGGCGCCCTGGCCACCCCATCGCGGTTGACGCCTCCCCCCTCCCCGGTCCACCGTCGTCCCCGGAAAGAACCCGTCCACAAGGGAGGACACCCCATGACCCAGGCCATCGTTCTGACCCGGGCCGAGGACAAGAGCACCCAAGCCGCCGTCGCCGCGATCGATCCGGCCGACCTGCCCGAGGGCGATGTCACCGTGGCGGTCAGCCATTCCACCTTGAACTACAAGGACGGCCTGGCCATC
>JANQGN010000438.1 GCA_028277295.1 Rhodospira sp. | reverse complement strand
GGGGTAAGACTTCGGAAAAACGAGGCGTAGTCGTGGCCATTCATGAGCATCCGGCCTTGGGGACAATCCTGATGTGCAACTTTGACCAGGGGTTCAAGGCGCCCGAAATGGTCAAGAGACGGGCCGTGGTGGTGGTAAGCCCCAAGATATCGGTCAGGGCCGGCCTGTGCACTGTTGTCCCCCTGAGCACCACGGCACCGATGCCACGCATGCCATATCATTGCGAGATTGATATCGATCCAGAATTACCGCCCCCTTTTGAGGGAAAGCGGAAATGGGTCAAAGCAGATATGATTTGCGCCGTTGGATTTCACAGGCTTGATTTTGTCCGCTTGGGGAAAGACTTTTCGGGACAGAGAATTTACCGACACGATACTTTAAGCGCGTCAGATATGTACTTGATACGAAAGTGCATTCTCGCATCGTTGGGGCTGGCGTCGTTGACAAAGCACCTCACATAAGTCAAGATAATTCCGTGAGCGGCCCTGCCCGACAGGGCATCCGCGTCTAAGACCCCACCAGGGGCGGCCGCGCATCGGGTAATCGCAAACCCACGCGCGGCTCGAGATTGGACTCAGAGGCCCCGCTTCGGCGGGGCCTCTTGCGCTTTCGGCGCCTGCCACCCCAACCAGAGTGACCGGATCACCACTGGCATAGCCGAACGGACGGAGGGAGGGCTCCGCGATGAAGACCACCTACGATCCGCAGGTTGATGCGCTGTACATGGCCCTGTCCGACCGCCCCACGGTGGAGTCCGAGGAAGTTTCCCCCGGGGTTGTCCTCGACTTCGACGAAGACAACCGGATCGTCGGGATCGAGCTTCTGAATGCCAAGGCCCGCCTTGCCACCGACGTTCTGACGGCGGCGGAGTAAGCAGGCCGCGCGACATGGAGGGTGTTCCCGCTCTGCCTTGGCATCGGGCTTGGAAGACCGCGCCAGCGGCAGCCTCGGGCACCCGGCGATGACAAGCCGCCCGAGGCTTAGAAGGCCCCGCCTCGCGTAGGCGGGGCCGTGTCATGTCCGGTCCCACCGCATGGACCGCTCCGGTAGGGCGCCTGCGTTTCGGCGATACCCTCCAAAGTGCGGAGGGTAGCCCCAAGGGTGTCGGTTTTGACGACACCCCCAGGCTGAACATAGGGGTGTGCATCCAAGTCACACCCCTTACCCCAGCCAGCTCGACCGAATCACCGCCGGCCGCGCGGGACCGCGAACACCGTTCGCTCGGGTCGGCGCCGGCGCCGGCACCGCGCCGGGGGCGGCGGGCCTGGGGGGATCGCCCGAGGTTGCATCGGGATTGGCGATGGAACCCGGCGCCACCGCCTCGGCGGGGCGGGCTGACGTCGGAATAGCCGACTCCAGCGGCAACAGCGTTTCCCCCTGGCGCCGGGCCTCCCACTCCGCCGGCCCCCAGCGCGCCATGCCCAGGGACAGCGCCGCCGCCGTGGCGTACACGCGGCAGTCCAGGGCCTCGTTGCGCGACCGGGTCTTGCGCCATTCCCGCGTCTCGTAGCCATTGCGATTGGTGCCGGTGACCAGTTCCTCCGCCGTGAGCTGGCGGAAGTACTCCGCCTCGTAGCCCTCGGGGAAGTGGCAGTAGCCGGGCGGGAAACGGCCATCGTCGGCGCGGGTCAGACGGAGGCGCCCGTACAGTTCCGCCTTCAGCACGTCCACCCCCACCTTCCACACCTTCACGCCCCGGCGCGCCAGGCGGCCGGCTCCGGTGACCTCGGTCTTCATGGCCGTGCCCAGGGGGGTGACCATGGCGGAGTATCCCTTGGTGGCCATGGCCAGCCGCTGCCCCGTGCGCGCCACCCACCGGTAGACCGGTTGCGGCAGGAAGCCGGAATCAATGGCGATCTTCTGGATCAGAAGAGCCCCCGCGCCGCCCTGGCGGCGCCAGGTGTGCCGCAGAACCTGGTCAAGCGCCGTCCACACCTCCGCGCCCTCCGGCGGTCCGTCCAGCACATGGGTGCTGATCGACCACGACTCGAAGCCCTCGCCCCAACCGACCACTTCAACCTCGATGCGGTCGCGCTGGACGTCGGCGCCGGCCGTCAAGCACGGTCACGCCCTCGGGCACCTCGCCCACGAAGTAGCCGCCCTTGCGGTCGAACAGCGGTTCCCAGGCCGGCGCCTCGCCCTGGTCGCGCCAGGTCTCCCCCAGCTTGGTGTTGACAAACACCTGCATGCGCGCGGGACTGGCCTTCGCCTTTTCGTGGTCGCTGGCCAAGTCCGCCCAGGTCAACCACCCCACGGGCGAATAGAGGGACGAGATGTGGAAGCCGGCGGTCTTGCCGTCACCCTCGGCCGCCGGATCGGCCCGCCATTCGCCCAGGGGCAGCATGCGGGCCTTGTCCGTGTTCTCCAGGATGCAGCCGTTGACCGGGCAGACCATGTGCGCCGTCTCCGGCTGGCCCTCGGTCCAGCGCATGTTGTCCCAGGTCAGCACCTGGTATGCGCCGCAGTGCGGGCAGGGCACCCAGAAGCGCTGCTGGTTGCTTTCCAGGAAAGCGCGTTCGATGCGACTGTGTCCCTGGATCGTCGGCGTGCTGCACAGGAAGACCTTCTTGCGGTGCCCGAAGGTGGACGTGCGCTGCATCGCCAGGTCGATGGGGTCACCCTCGCCGTCGGCGTCCACCGGGTAGGCGTCCACCTCGTCCAGAAAAAGATACCGAACCGGCATGGAGCGCAGCCCCACGGCGCTGTTGCCGCCGGTGACCACCAGCACCCCGCCGGGAAACTCCTTCAACAGAGTGGTGTTGCCGCTGTCGCGGGAGCGCGGGGCGCGCACCAGGCCGGACAGGGGTGGGGTCTCCACCAGGTCGTCAAGCCGCTGGCGAGACCACCGCTTCGCCGCCTCCACCGTGGGCTGCACGGCCATGATCGGCCCCGGGCTCCAATGCATCAGGTAGGCGATGAAGTTATTGCCGGCCTCGGTGCCACCCAACTGGGCGCCCTTCACGAACACCACCCGTTCCCAGGCCATGTGTGGGCTGAGGGCGTCCATGATGCCCCGAAGGTAGGGGGTGCGGTCGGTGCGCCAGTGACCCGGCTCCGCCGCCGCCTTGGTGGACAGGCGGCGGTACCGATCGGCCCATTCCGAGACCGTCAACAGCGGCGGCGGGCGCATGGCCTCCCGCCACACGCTGTCCACCCAGGCGGTCACGTCGTCCAGGGGCATCAGTCCAGTCCTTCCAGCGGCAGGGCGGCCAGGGCCTCCAGGTGGGCGCGGACGTGGCCCTCCAGGGCGTCCAGGAGGGGCCGCTCGGGCACGCCGAACTCGGCCGCCAGCAGCGGCGCCACGCGGGCCGGGAACTGGGTCAGCATTTCGCGTTCCAGCCGGGCGCGTGCCCAGAGGACCTTATGGACCTGTGCCTTGGGCAACATCTCGCCCCGCAACTGGGCGAGTTGGGCGGCCGTCTTCTCGGCTTTCAGGCGTTCGTGTTCGGCCCGGTAGTAGGAATACCCCGTGTCCACCTCCATCGGCGGCGCGGGCGCCCCTGGCACGGCGTCACGGTGGCCAGGGGCCGTACTGGTGGCCGTCTCCCGCACCGTGGCGTTTGGCCCCGGCGCGTCCGCCGCGCCCACCACGGGCCGCCCGCGCCGCCGGGACGGGTCAATATGGGCGTCGTACCATGCCCGCGCCGCCGCCTCATCCACCTTGCCGTCTGGCCGAACCGGCATGCCCATCTTGACCAGGTGCGACACCCGCCCGCGCGTGATGCCCAAACGACGGCCAAACTCCGCCTTGCTTATCACAGTATCCGGAGACGCAAGCA
>JANQGN010000428.1 GCA_028277295.1 Rhodospira sp. | reverse complement strand
GCAGTCAGGCGCAGCAGGTCCTGTTCGCGGTCCATCGAGGTCATGCAAGAACCTTCCCGATAACGTTGGTGCCTTCGCCGAATTCAGCCGTGTCTTGGCGAGGGTTGGTGTTGTGACAGCATCATCCGTGATCATATATAGATGAGCTAGACAAACTGGGCAAGAACGCGATTGCATCCTGACCGTTCTTTGGCACCTGGCAACGGAAACCGCCCGCGACATGTGCGACCACGAAATTGACATCACGACGGATATATGTCCGTTCACATTCGTAAAGACAAAGCTGCTTCTGGAGCGGATGGCCATCGGCGAGACCGCCCGCGTTCGTCTTAAGGGCGCGGCGCCATTGAAAAACGTGCCCAAATCTGTGCGCGAGCATGGGCAGGAAGTGCTGGCGTTGACCGCCGAACCGGGGGAACCGGCCGAGGGCGTTCACAAGTTGATCCTGCGCAAGGTCGTCTAGAGAACCTCTCCACGGACGCACTTTTCCTGGGCCGGAATGCTCACGTTGGCGTGGGTCCGGCCGCCGTTGCCGGCGAGTCCTGATCCGCCCGCGCCTCGCCACCGGCGCTCTGGCGAACGTATGCTTGTGCGGGGAGGCGGGTGGGGCCGAGTCATCCATCGGTGGCGCCGGCATCGGTGGCGCCAGGGAGGATGGATCGGGCCATCACCAGCGCGTCGCGGGCGTGGCCGGGCTCGCCGCAGAAATAGCCGCGCCGGCGGCCGACCTCGGCGAAACCCTCGGCGCGGTAGAAGGCCACCGCGCCCGTGTTGTCCTCGGCCACCTCCAGGACCAGACGCGTGATCCCGTCCACGCGCAGGGCGGCCATGCCCAGGCCCAGCAGGCGCCGTGCGAGTCCGCGTCGCCGCCAGGCCCCCGGGAGCACCCCCAAGGTGAGGATATCGGCGTCGTCCGCCGCCGCCTGCACAAGCAACAGGCCAACCGGCGCTTCAGGGTCGCCATCGCCATCGCCGGCTTCCGCCGTGCCCGCCAGCGCCATCCAGCCGCGCGCGCCCGGCAGGCCAAGGATCACCGCCATGGCGGCCCGGTCCCAGGGGCGGTGCCAGGGCTGATGGGCGAAGCAGGCGCCATGTAAGGTCGCCAGCACCGCCGCGTGAGCGGGGGTGACAGGGGCCACGGTTGCCGGGGGGAGGGCTGTCACGGCGCCGGTGCCCGTGGGTTCGCCGGGGCCGGCACGGCATCCGGGGCGCGCCCGTACAGAGGCCGGGGCGCCAGCGCGGCGCCGGGGTCGGCGGCCACCAGGGCGGCCAGGACCGCCGGGTCTGGTGGACTGGCCGCGGTGTCGTCGACCCGCAAGCGCGTTTCGTCGATCACGCCGCCTGGCAGCAGCGCCACGCCGTCGCCCGTCAGACACACCCGGCCGGTCGCTGGCAGCCGCTCTGTCACCGCGTCCGGCCGCAGCGACAGCACCGGTCCTCGGGCGGTCAGATCGGGCGCGAAGGGCTGAACGAACACCTCGGCCCGCCGGGCGTCCAGAACCACGACGATCGACTCGGCGTCGTCGTCCAGGTCGCCGGCGGGGGCCGCCGCGCGCGCCATGTGGGCCAGGACCACCGGGCCGGGCACCCCCAGCACGGGCCGACCGGCGGCCAAGCCCAGCCCGCGCGCGAAGGCCAGGCCCACGCGCAGGCCGGTGAAGCTGCCCGGGCCAACGGTGACCGCCACCGCCCCCAGATCGGCGACCGCCGTGGCCGCCGCCGCCAGGGCGTCCCGGGTGAGCGGTGCCAGCGCCTCGGCGTGCCCGTGGGTCATGGTCGCGTCACGCCGGGCCAGAACCTGGCCGTCGTGCCAAAGGGCCACGCCGCAGGCGGCGCCCGAGGTGTCCAGGGCCAGGATCGGCCCCGGCGGCAAGGTGATCACGCTGCGTCCGGCATCATCCGCGTGCCGGCGGCCAGATCGGTGAGCACGGGATAGGTCCCGCGTGGCTTGAACAACTGATAGTGCCACCATTCCTTGATGTACCAATCCCATCCAGCGGTGGTCATCAGCCCAAGGAGAAGGGCTCGGTTTCGTTGTGCCTCGGACGACACATCCTGGTTGCCGTGTCCGGACTCGGGCCGCATGTCGTCGAACCCGGTGCCCATGTCCAGGGCTGTGCCGCTGGCCGCGTCCAGCAAGGTGAGATCGATGGCCGCCGCCATGGAGTGCGGCGAGCCGCGGCGCGGGTCGGCGATGAAGGTCGGATTGGGCAAGGCTTCCCAGAGCTTCCATTGGGCTTCCGCGGGGCGAAACGCATCGAGGATCCGCAGGCGCAGCCCCATGGAGCGCGCAAGGCCAATAGCGCGCGCAAGCAAGGTGGCGGCGTCGGCATGAAGGTAGCAGGCCGGGCGGGCATAGATGGGCCGGCCAGTGATGTTGTCGGCGGTGGCGTAGACCAGGTGCAGGTCCACGTCATAGCTCTCGGGCGTGATCTCGACGAGCATCGGCGTCTCCGGCGGGGCGGGGAGGGACCTAGACTGAGTGTCTGTCCGGAAAGCCTTGTAAAACACCACATACGGCGTGCGATCCGGGCGCAGGCACACAATATAT
>JANQGN010000306.1 GCA_028277295.1 Rhodospira sp. | reverse complement strand
GGCCAACGAGGTCAAGACGCTCGCCTCGCAAACCGCCAACGCCACCGAGCAGATCGGCGGTCAGATCGGCGGCATGCAGTCGGCCACGCGCGAAGCCGTTGAGGCCATCCAGGGCATCGTTTCGGTGATCGAGGAGATCAACGGCATCACAACCGCCGTGTCCGCCGCCGTCGAGCAGCAGACGGCGGCGACCGGCGAGATCAGCCAGAACGCCCAGCAGGCCGCGCATGGTACCCAGGAAGCCACGTCGGGCATTGGTGATGTGTCGCGTAACGCTGAGACCACCGGCAAGTACGCGCATAAGGTGGAGGACTCAGCAGGCGATGTGCGCGAACGGGTGCGCCAGATGCAGGAGGCGCTGAGTCGCATCATCAATGCCGGCAGCACCGAGGACCGGGAGTCAAACACCCTGCGCACCATCAACGTGGCGGTTACGCTCACCATCGGCCAGGGATCTCAGCGCTCCTGTCTCTTGCAGGACCTGGCTCCCAACGGGGTCGGCACCCTAGACAGGGACGTCGATGCCGAGCGAGGTACCGAATTCCAGATCACCATGCCCGACGTCGGACAGTTGTCCGGGGTCGTCGTGGCCCGGACAGAGAACGCGACGCATATCCGCCTGGACCTCGATGAAGCCGAGGCTCGGCGGGTGGGTGCGTTCGTTCAAGCCAGGTTGATGCGGAAATAAGGGGGCCGGTGGTCCGGATCCTCGCCGCACGCATGTTATCGTGATCGACTGTCCATTCACGTCCGGAGCCCTGCCGTAGGGCTCCGCCGCCTTTCCTTCCGCGCAACCGTCGCGTATGGTCCGGGCCATCATGAGTGATCGCTCGCCGTCGACGCCAAGCCCCGCCGCGCCGCTGTCCGCCGCCACCGCCCTTGCCCCGGATCTCCGCTTCGAGGGGCGGGGACTGGTGTGTCTGCGCGGCGAGCGGATCGTCTTCGCCAACCTCGACTTTTCCCTTGGCGCCGGAGAGGCCCTGTTGCTGCTGGGTCCGAACGGCTCAGGAAAGTCGTCACTGCTGCGCCTGATGGCCGGGCTGCTCCGGCCGATGGCCGGCGCGTTGGCCTGGCACGACGGGCCGGTGGACGACGATCCCGAGCGGCACCATGCCCGGACCCGCTATGTGGGCCATGCCGACGCCATCAAACCCGTGCTGACCGCCGCCGAGATCCTCCGGTTTTGGGCCCAGGTGTGCGCCGAAAGCCCGCCGTCGCGGGCCGCGTTGGATACCTCGGTCGCCGACGCGCTGGCCCGGATGGGCCTAACACATCTCGGCGACGTGCCCGGACGCATGCTATCGGCCGGCCAGAAACGACGGCTCAACCTGGCGCGTCTGCTCGCCGCCCCGGCGCCCCTGTGGCTGATGGATGAACCCGTCACCGCCCTGGATAAGGCCTCGGTGCGGACGCTGGAGGGCGTGATGGCCGACCACCGGGCACAGGGCGGCATGATCGCCCTGTCCACCCATCAGGACGTGGACCTGCCTGGGGCGCGGGTGCTGGATCTGGACGCTTTTGGCGTCGACCCCCTGGACCTGCATCCCGATATTGATGCGGACCCATACACGTCTTTAGGACTCGCGGCATGCTAGGCGCCCTCTTGGCGGTGCTGCGCCGCGATTTGCGCCTGGCCTTGCGCCAGGGCGCCGACAGCTTGATGGTGGTGGCCTTCTTCGTCATCACCGTGACCCTGTTCCCTTTTGGCGTTGGTCCGGAACAGGCGGTGTTGGAGCGCATCAGCGGTGGCGTGGTGTGGGTGACCGCGCTCTTGGCCGCCATGCTGTCGCTGGACCGGCTCTTCCAGGCCGACTACGAGGACGGTAGCCTGGACCTGCTGACCCTGACGCCAACCCCGATCGTGGTGCTGGTGGTCGGGAAGATGATCGCCCACTGGCTGACCACCGGCCTGCCGTTGATCATCGCCTCGCCAGTGCTGGCCCTGCTGCTGCACATGCAGACCGACGGATACGCGGTGTTGCTGGCGGCCATGGCCCTGGGCACACCCTCCCTGAGCCTGATCGGCGGTGTTGGCGCCGCGCTCATTCTCGGAGCACGGCGTGGCGGGGTTCTGCTTTCGTTGCTGGTGCTGCCGCTGTACATCCCGATTCTTGTGTTCGGAGTCTCGGCGGTGGAAGCGGCGGTCATGGGCCTGGATGCCGCCCCGCACCTCATGATCCTGGGTGCCTTGTCTCTGGGGGGGCTGGTTCTTTGTCCCTGGGCGGCGGCGGCGGCGCTGAAGCAGGCGGTGGAGTAAAACCCCCCGACCACCTTTGCGGGTCATGCTGGGCTCCTGCTAGGCTGGTTCCTGATGCCCCAGGTCTTGGAAGGGTCATTTAATGGGCCGCCCCGCTCGTCTGAAGCGAAAGCTGATCCTGCTGGCATGGGTCGCCCTGGCCGGTGGGCTGGCGGGCTTGAGCTACGTCGCGTCGCTGTCGAGCGTGGGCGTGTTCCCGTTCAGCCTGGGAATGGTGCAAAGCGGCGTGCTCAACGGGGCCACCATCACCACCTTGATCGGCCTGCTGGAAATGATGATCTGGCATGCCCCCTATGGGGCGCCGCTCCGGCGGTTGCCGTTCCTCACCCGGCTGGCCATCAAGACCACCGCCTATACGGTGGTCATTGTCGGCACGCTGACGCTGTTCAACGCCTGGCTGCTCGCCGAGTCGACCGGCGTTCAGGATCCCTGGGTCTACATCCGGGACTATCTGCCGATGGACGCCCTTGTGTCGTTCAAAGTGGCGTTGATCATCCATTTTGTCGTCCAGACGCGCCTGATGATCGGGGGGCGGGTGCTGACCAACATCGTGTTGGGGCGCTATGCCCGGCCGCGTCAGGAAAACCGGATGTTTCTGTTCGTGGACCTGGCTGACTCGTCGGTGATCGCCCGATGCCTCGGGGACGTCGAGACCCATGCCTTGATCAGCCGCGTCTTCTTCGATCTGGATGGGGTGATCGATGCTCACGGCGGTGAGGTGCACCGCTACGTTGGCGACCAAGTCGTGATCACTTGGCCCTTCGACGTCGCCGTCCGCGACGGCCGATGCGTGCAGTGTGCCTTGGAAATCCATGATTTGCTTGAGAAAAGGGCCCTGTGGTACAGGCGCCGATACGGCTTATCCCCACGCGTCCGCGCCGGGCTGAACGGCGGTCCCGTGGTGGCCGGAGAGTGTGGCGACAGCAAGTTGGAGATCGTCTATTTTGGCGAGACGGTGAACATGGCGGCGAGCCTGGAACAGACCGCCAAGGCGCTCGATCGCTGGCTGGTGCTGCCCTCGGATCTGGCCGATCGGATACCGGACATTCCGCCTGGCTGGGCCCGGGTGGATCTCGACCCAGTGTCATTGAAAGGCCATGATGCGCCCGTGGCCCTGAGCTGCTACGAACCGGCGGCTCTTGACACATCCGACGCGCCAGCCAAGAAAACCCCGGGCCGTGCGGCATGACCAATGGCACCCGCACGAACCCGGGCCAGGCAAGGAGGAGAAAGTCGACCCCGGGGACTGCCCTCCGGGGCACGTCGGATCGGCGAACCTCTCGACAGCCTTCATGATCGTCCCCGGGCATGGCCATGACGTGACGGGACCGTGGTAACTTCGTGGCATGGCGGCTATCGGCGCCTCCCTGGCCACGCCAAGAGGCAGGCATGAGCACCCAGATCAGCAGGTCGATCGACGACAACAGTGCGACGCCCGGGACGGCGGCGCCCTGGACGCCCCCTCTGGCCGCGCCGGAGCACCGCACCCTGTGCACCGACTGCGGTCTGTCGCGCACGGACATGGCCCGGTCCTGCGGTCGCGTCTGCCAGTTCTTCCATCCCGATTACACGGCCCTGGAGCATCGCGTCCATGGCCGCGCGCGCGACCCACGGCGCACCGACGAGGTGTTCTTCGGCCCGTTCCGCCGCATGGTCCGCGCCGCCCTCAAGCCGCCTCTCCCAGGTGCCCAGTGGACCGGCATCACGACCCGCATCGGCCAGCGCTTGCTGGAGACCGGCGCCGTGGATGCCGTGTTGTGCGTGACCGCCGACCCGACGGACATGTGGCGGCCGCGCCCGGTGCTGGTCACCCGCGCCGAGGATATGGCCGCCTGCCGGGGTATGCGCATGGGCTACGCGCCGCTGCTGGCCTTGCTGAAACCGGCCCTGGCGAAGGGATATCGGCGCCTGGCGGTCATCGGCATTCCCTGCCAGATTCACGCCTTGCGCGCCTTGGAGGAATCGTTGGGGTTCGATAGGCTCTACGTGATCGGGACACCGTGCTCCGATAACACCACAACCGAGAACTTCCACACCTTCCTTGGGCTGCTCACGGACCGGCCGGCAGAGGTCACCTACCTGGAGTTCCGCGCCGACTATGTCGTGGAGCTGCGCTTCACGGACGGCAAGGTGCGGCTGATTCCTTTTTTGAAGCTGCCCATCTCCAAGCTGCCGCGTGATTTTTTCCCGCTCACCTGCCGCACCTGCGTGGACTACACCAATACGCTGGCCGACATCACGGTGGGGTATCTTGCGGGGCGCGGGAAGCAATGGCTGCTGGTGCGCAACGAGCGCGGTGAGGACCTCCTGAAGCTCCTGGGCGAAGAGGTCACCCAAGAGCCTGTCACCAGTGCCGGGAAGCGGGCCAGTTCCGTTCAGGGTTTCATCACCAATACGGAGCGTGCCGCCGGCGGCCTGCCGGTGCGGGGCATGCCGGACTGGTTGCGGCCGTTGATGGCGTTTCTGATGCCCCGGGTGGGGCCGCGGGGGCTGGAGATCGCTCGCGCTCGGCTGGAGATGAAGGCCGCCGAGACGGTCATTCACTTGCGCCGCGAAAAGCCCAGGCGCCTGAAAGCGATGGTCCCACCGCATGTCTGGACCCTTGTGGAGCCCTATGGCCTGACGCCTCGGCCGGGCGAACGGCCGGAGTGATCGCCGGGCGGAGATCATCTACTAGTAGATAACGGCGTCAGTTGGGGGCGCGCTCTTTCAAGGCCGCCGCCTCGGCGCGGCCCCGTCGCAAGGACGCCAGGCCGTCGGCGTCGCCCAGGCTCCAGACCAGGCCGCCGATCAGGCCGGTGACCACCGCAGACATCCCATAGAACAGTGAGCAGGCGAGGGCGACGTCCGCCGGCTGGCCGATCAGGCCGAAACCCAGCACCAGGGCGCCTTCCCGCAAGCCCCAGCCGGCGATGGACACGGGTACGGCGGCCACCAGGATCGCCGGCGGGAACACCAGCGCCATTTCGCCCCAAGTGATGTCCGCGCCCAACGCCTGGGCATAGCCCCAGGTCACCGTGATGTCGATGAGGTGGGGCAGCAGCATCAACCCCAGCACCGGCGGCGCGAGCCTGCGGCTTCCCAGTACGGCCCAGGCGGATTGGGACAAGGCGACAAAGGCGTCCACGCCGCGCCAGGTCGCCACCAGGCGCGGCAGAAAGCGCAAGGACAGCAGGATCAGCAGACAGGCGAGCCCGCCCAGCACCAGGGTCAACAGGCCGCGCGCCACCAAGGGGTCGTCCGCCGCCGCCGTCAAGACCGGCAGGCCGGCCGCGCACAGCAGGATCAGGCCGAGAAAGCTGAACACCCTGTC
>JANQGN010000190.1 GCA_028277295.1 Rhodospira sp. | reverse complement strand
GGCGCCCTCGGCCGGCACCACGAACGCCTTGACGATCTCGGTCCGGTCGGGATCGGGCACGCCGACCACCGCCACCATGGCCACGGCCGGATGCTTGAGCAAGGCGTCCTCCACCTCCCCCGGGCCGATGCGATAGCCGGCCGAGGTGATCACGTCGTCGTCCCGGCCCACGAACCAGACATGGCCGTCGTCGTCCAGGCGGCCAGTGTCGCCGGTCAGCAGCCAGTCGCCGACAAACTTCGCGGCCGTGGCCTCGGGGGTGTTCCAGTAGCCCAGGAACATCACCGGGTCGGGCCGGGCCACGGCGATGGACCCCAGCTCGCCCGCCGCCACCGGCGTCCCCGTGGCCGGATCGACAATCGCCACCCGATGCCCGGGCACGGGCCGGCCCATGGACCCGGGGCGCACCGGGAACAGATCGGCGCAATTGGCGACCACCAGATTGCATTCGGTCTGCCCGTAGAACTCGTTGATGGTCACGCCGAGGGCCGCGCGGCCCCAGTCGAGCAGGCCGGTCCCCAGGGTCTCGCCCCCCGAGCCCACCGAGCGCAAGGCACAGCCGAAGCGCCGGGTGTCCGGCACCTGACGCAGCATCTTCAGCGCCGTGGGCGGCAGGAACACATTGCGCACCTGGTGGCGGGCCATCAGGGCGAGCGCGGCCTCGGGGTCGAACTTGGCCGCGCGATGGGCCAGCACCGGCACCCCGTGAAACAGGGATGGCAGCAGCACATCGAGCAGCCCGCCGATCCACGCCCAGTCCGCCGGGGTCCAGAACAGATCCCCGGGCTTGGGAAACAGTCGATGCGGCAACTCGACGCCCGGCAGGTGGCCCAGGAGCACCCGCTGCGCATGCAGCGCCCCCTTGGGCTTTCCGGTGGTGCCCGAGGTGTAGATGATGAGCGCCGGGTCGTCGGCGCCGGTGTCGGCGGGCGTCCGTTGATCGCTGGCGGCCGCGAGCGCGGTCTCCCAGGCGATGACCCGCTGCGCCGGATCGGCGGCGGCGATCGACCCCGCGCCCAGGCAAACGATGGTGGACAGATGGGGCAGCGGATCCGGCAGACCGGTCACCCGGTCCGCGCCCGCGCTGTCGGTGATCAGTGCCCGGGCGCCCGAGTCGGCCAGGCGGAAGGTGAGCGCGTCGCTGCCGAACAGGGTGAACAGCGGCACCGCGATCGCCCCCAGCCGCTGGATGGCCACATGGGCGACGGCAGTCTCCCACTGCTGGCCCAGCAGCACCGCCACCCGGTCGCCGCCCTGGACGCCGCGCCCGGCGAGCGCGTTGGCCAGGCGGCTGGACTGCCGCCGCAGGTCCTCGAAGCTATACCGGCGCACGGCGCCGTCAGCGGCCTGCTCGATCACCGCCACGGCGGCCGCGCCCTCGGGCGTGCCGCAATGGCGGTCGCAGACGTCGGCGGCAATGTTCAGGCGGTCGGGAACACGCCACGCGAACCGGGCGCGCAGGTCGGCCCATGAGGTGGGCGCATCAGGACGCATCGGCCGTGTCTCCCGAGGGGGTCTCCTCCACCTCCGCCGCTTCCATCGCTTGCGTCATCCTCGGCGCCACCCGGGGCAGGCGCAGGGTCACCGTCGTGCCCTCGCCGTCCGCGCTGTCCACCGTCACGCTGCCCCCCAGCGGACCAGTCACCAGGTCACGCACCAGAGGCAGGCCAAGGCCACTGCCGCCGGTCTCGGCGCGGGTGGTGACGAAGGGATCAAACAGCCGGGCGCGCACGGTCTCGGCCACGCCCACGCCATCGTCGCGCACCCTGACCTCGACCCAGCCGCCCCGGGTATCCTGCGCATCCTCGGCCAACGGCCGGACGGACACGGTGATGGTGCCGTCGCGGCCATCGGGAAAGGCATGAACCAGGGCATTGAGCGCCAGGTTGGCGACCACCCGGAACAGCGCCCCGGGGTGCGTGTCCAGGGTCAGGCCAGGCGGGCAGTCCAGCACCAGCCGGTGACCCGTGCCCCGCACGCGCGGCCGCAGGCTGGCTACCACATCGCCCAGATAGGCGTCCAGCGACACGACGCGGCGCCGTTGGCTGACCTCGTCCACCGCGACGGTGCGCACACTGTCCACCAGGTCCGCCGCCTGACGCAGATTGGTTTCGATAAGCCGGACGGTTTCGCGCGCCTGGGTCACGAACCCCTGGCAATCGTCCTCTTTTCGGCTGCCGTCCAGCAGTCCGGCGGCGATGCGGTCGGTCCGCTCGGCGAGGAAGGTGACGCCCGTAAGGCCGGTGCCGATGGGCCCGGCCAGATCATGGGCCAGAGCCGCCAGCAGGCCGGTGTGATCGGTGTCGGCGTCCGCCGTCCGCGAGAACGGCGTGGCGGTCCGAGGCACGGTCACCAGCACGGCTGCAAGGCCGCGCGGGACCCGCAGCCCCGCCAGCGTCAGCGACAACGGCACGGTGTGGCCGTCCGCGTGGCGGCCATCGCCGGTCTGGACGGGCGCCGTCATGAGGTCGCCCTTCGGACCGCCCGGCGAGGTATCGGCCCAGACCCGCAGTCGGTCACGGAACCGCGCCGCCGTCGGATCATCGACGATGTCTTCCAGCGGCCGGCCCAGCAAGACCGCCTCCGCGTGGCCGAGCGTCCGTTGCGCCGCCGCGTTCACGCCCTCCACGCGGCCATCACCGCCCAGCAGCACCAGCCCCGAGGGGATCGCCGCCATCAGCAAGCGCGCCTGCCGATCGCCATCGTCGCGCGCCCGGTCCATGCGCCGGCGGTCGGCATCCAGCGCCGCCACCGCGCGGGTCAACGCGCCCAGT
The DNA here is from genome assembly GCA_028277295.1 of Rhodospira sp. GTDB lineage: Bacteria > Pseudomonadota > Alphaproteobacteria > Rhodospirillales > Rhodospirillaceae > Rhodospira. The sequence goes on along the minus strand of JANQGN010000190.1, from coordinate 1,676 downwards.
TCGTCGGCGCGGTCGGCGCCCCGGGGCAAGACCAGCGGCGCCGCGTCGACGGCGGCGCGCGTGGCCCGCACCAGCGCCCGCAAGCGCACCACCAGGGCACGCCACACCAGACCCCCGCCCAGGGCGGCCACGGCCAGACCCGCAACGCCCAGCGCCCCCATCCCGATCCGCCAGGCGAGGGCCTCGCGCTCCAGGGCGGCGCGCCGCACCACCTGAGTCTGTTCTAGGTCGGCGATGATCTGGGTCACGGCGGCGGTCAGGCGGTCGGACGCCTGACGGGCGCGGGCCAGCACGGCCGGCGCGTTCTGTTCCACGCCCAGGCGTTGTTGACGCAGGCGGACCACGCCGTCGCGCCCCTCGGCGCCGGCGGCCAGCGCCACCAGTTCGGCCTGCAGCGCCTCCAGAAGGGGAATCACGCGGGTGTTGGCCCGGCGGATGGCCGCTGCCGCCCGGCGGAGGGATTCGTCGGCGCGTAGTGACAGGTATTCCAGGTCGCTGGGGCTGGCGGCCCCGGTGACGGCCAGCAGCATGCCCACCGCCACCTGCGCATTGCGCGCCCACCCGCGAATGGCCTCGGCCTGGCGGGTGCCGGCGGGTGGCGCGGGCTTCATCGTGTCGGGAAGGCCGAGGAAGTCGGGCAGGGTGTCTGGCGTTCGTCCGGCCAAGAGCGCCTTCTCCAGGTCCGGCAACAAATCACCCAGGATAGCCAGCCGGGCGGTCGCCCGGGCGGTGGCGTTGCCGAGGTCGAAGCGCCGCCCCACCAGACCATCGAGACCGTCCAGCGCCGCCGTCATGTCCGCCAGCGCTGTCCGCAAACGGTCGCGGGTGGCGGACTCCAGCCGGGTGCCATTCAGACCGTCCAGCCGCGTGGCCATGGCGTCGCGCGCCTCGGCGATGCTGGCCAGGGCCCGCGCACGCTGCGCCGGATCGCGGGCCGTGGCCAGGGTGCCGGCCGTCTCGGCCAGGACATCGCCAAGGCGGCTGATCGCCAGCATGTCGGACAGGCGCGGCAGCGAGTCGTCCAGCAGAGCTTGGCGATCGCGCTGCCAGCGATGCTGGGCAAGCAGAAAGCCGCCGACGAAAAGCACGATCAGCAGCGCCAGAAAGCCATACATGGCGGTCAGGCGCAGGGCGAGGCGGGGGCGTGGCGGCACTGCGTCGGTGGTCCGTCTTGTTGACCCTGGAAACACTGCGGGCTCGCTCCCACTATGCCATCAATGGGACGCGGTGACACCCCGGATGCGTCCTGGTCGACAGCCTGACGGCGCGATCCTCCAGCGCGGCGTCTCGCCAGTCCCATGATGAACCGATCGCACCATCCGGCAGGCCAACAAGCCCAGGGTAACGGACAGGGGTGCGCGAGACGATGGAGGTCCCTCGGCTCGCCCGGGCGACGCGCCGCGTCGCCGTAAGGTGTGGACCCGCGTCCATCTGACGGATGGACGCGGGGGCTCGCTCGGGATGAGGTTATCTTAAATATACTAACCTCATCCTGAGCACCTGAAAGGTGCGAAGAATCTCCATCGAACGTGCGGAATCGTTGCTCGCGTTAACCTGAGCCCGTTGCCCTGCACCCTCTGTGTAGGTCCAGGCAGATGTGAGACTGGCTGTGCCGCGCTTGCACCGGTCTGGGGGCATGCCCCCAGACCGGTGCGAATTCGGTTTATGGCCGAACG
>JANQGN010000160.1 GCA_028277295.1 Rhodospira sp. | reverse complement strand
CCTGGTGCTGCCGCTGCCGGCGGCGGCGCTGTGGAACTGGAGCCTGCGCTCGCGCACGCCGCATGCGCCGGCGGTGGAGGTGGAGATCGTCGCCGGCTTTCTGGGTGCCGGGAAGACCACCGTGTTGCGCCAGCGGGTGACGCGAGCCAACCCGGAGGCCCTGGTGGTGGCGCTGGCCCATCAACTCGACCCGCTGGCCGCGCTGGGCGAGCGGCAGGAGGACGCCGAAGGCGCCCCGCTGGTGCGCCTGGGGCCCAATCGCACCGCCTACGCGTTGCGTGACGACCTGGCCCATCAGCTCAAGGAGGTGATCGCCGCATGGACCCCCGACAAGGTGATCATCGAGCCCAGCGGCATCGCTGACGTGGACGTGCTCCTGCGGGTGCTCAATCGCACCGACATCCGTCCGTCGATCAAGGCGGTGCGGCTGACGGTGGTGATCGATGCCAGCGCCTTCATGACCGACCTGGCCCGGCTGCCCGCCTTCCTGAAGGCCCAGGTGCAGGCCGGCGGTGACCACGATGGCGGCGGAGAGACCCTTCCCCCAGTCCACACCATGATTGTGGTCAACAAGGCCGACCAGGTGGATGATGCCGACCTGACCATGGTGACCAGCACCCTTCGCGCGCTCAACCCCGCCGCCCATATTGTGCCGGCTGAGCACGGTGTGCCCCGGGACACCCCGGACGAACGTGCCGCGCGGGCGGCGGCCGGGACGGCCGGCGATGTGGACGCGGCGATCACGGGCGCCGCGCCCGCCGGGGCCCGCGTCTCGGCGACCGAGGTGCATCACCATCATCATCACCATCACCACCACTACTATCACGATGCGGCGTCCGCCCTGTCGGAGTCCCCGGAGGCCGTGGAGTCGCCGGACCCCTCGACCGTGCAAGCCCCAGGGCCGGGAGAGGTCATCGTGCTGGACCTGCGGGCCTGGAGTGCCGACCTGACGGGGCAGGTGGACGCCCAGGGGTTGCAACAGGTGCTGGAAGCCGTGGCGCGGGGAACCTATGGCGAGGTTGACCGGTTGCGCGGCATCGCGCGGGTCGGCTCTGGCTGGATCCGTTTCGAGGTCATCGGCGGGCGGTCCTCCATCGGGGCGCTCACCGGGGACGAGGCCGGGGCCACCGATCCGACCCGCGAGCCTCGCGTGGTGGCCGTCGGCCGCGGGCTGGACGGCGTGAGGCTGCGCCAGGCCTTCGAATCCTGCGTCGCCGTGGCCGCGCCGGCGTGAGCGGGCCGACCTTGAAAGACAACGGCCTGTCTCAATGATCGGTGGTAGAAGGTGCCGATCCCGATTGTCCCAAACCTGTAAAATGACCCCGAGATAACCTATGTGCGACACTCACGCGCGGTCGACCGCGACCCTGTCCTGCAATGACTGCAGCGGCCATGCCGAGCCCGAGGTCCGTTCGGGTGTGCCCCGGGACCACGCGGACACCGAGGCAGGCGATCCCGCCCGCATCGGCCCCAACGCCATCATCCGCGTCCATGAGGCGCTGAGCGCCGCGCTGGGCGCCGACGAAGCCAGGGCGGTGTTCACGCAGGCGGGTTTGGTGTCCTACCTGGACACGCCACCAGGCGCCATGGTCCCGGCCGTCGAGGTGACGGCGTTGCACCGGGCGCTGCTGGACCGGCTGCCCGCCGAGCACCGGGCGGCGATCAACCGTCACGCGGGCATCGCCACCGCCGACTATCTTCTGGCGCACCGCATCCCAAGGCCGGCGCAGGCGGTGCTGAAGGTCTTGCCGCCGGTGCCGGCGGCCCGGGTATTGATCACGGCCATGGGCAAGAACTCCTGGACCTTTGCCGGTGGCGGCCGCTTCGAGGGCACGGCCGGCCGGCCGACGCGCCTGGTCATCGCCGATGGGCCGATCCAGCAGGCGGTGGACCCAGCGGACAGGCCGGCGCGCGCGCCGGTCTGCGGGTACTACGCGGCCACGTTCGAGCGGCTGTTTCAGGTGCTGGTGACCCGCAAGGCCCAGGTTCGCGAGACCGCTTGCCAGGCGCAAGGGGCACCGGCCTGTGTGTTCGAGGCGGCCTGGTAGACCCACGCCGCCCTCATCCATCCGGCGGGGGCGGGGGCCAGCCACGGCCTGCACCGCCGGTCAGTCTCAGTGTCTGTCCGGAAAGCCTTGCAAAGCGCCACATACGGTATGCCGTTCGGGTACAAGAACACAGTATATTGAGGCTCCCGAGACTTTCCGGACGGGCTCTCAATGGCCTCTGGTGTTACTGAACGAAGACGTGCACCTCTGGGTACTGCACGGCAGGGCTTGTGGTGGCCGCCAGGAACACCTTATTGGGGTTCACCCCCATGCCCTGCAGGGAGCGTACGACGCGTTCGGCGTACAGGCGCGCCTGCGCGGTGTTGCTGGACGGCTGGCCCACGGCGTTGACCGCCGGGCCCACGGCGACCACCTGGAAGCCGGCGCCGGGCATGCGGATGAGGGCATTGTTGACCGCCTCGTGCAACGCGGTCTCGTAGTCCACCGAGCCCCGGTCGAAGCGGATCATCACCAGCGGCTGCCCGCCAGCGAACCCCGGCGACAAGGTGGCGGCCCCGTAGCCGGTGCCATAGGGCATGCCCGCCATCTGCGGGCCGCCCAGGATCGGCCGGTTGGCGAAGCTGGTGCCGTAGAGCTGGCCGTTCTTGATGGCCAGCGACAGGGTGTTCAGGTTTTGCTTCTCATTGCTGACGTATTGCTGCTGCCGGGCCACGTCTTGCGACAGCTCGTTCAGCAGGCGTTCGATCAGCACCACGGTCTGCTGGGTCTCATCCTCCAACACGCGGAGCTGGCGGTGGTCCTCGTCCACGGCACCGGCGAGCGAGAACGACGCCCGTACGGAGTCCAGCAGGTAGTTGGCCATCGCCGAGTTGGTCGAGATCTGCGCCGCCAACTGGTTCATCAGGATGATGTCGTCGTTGATGGTGTTGAGCTGTGCCTGCGCCTGTTCCCAGCGGTTCATCAGGATGGGGTTGCCCGGTGTGGTGCCCACCTGCAGGCGCGCGTTCATGCCGGCCACGTTCTCGTGGTACGCCTGGGAATCCTGGATGGTTTTGTTGCGGACGGTCTGCAACTGGGTGTTCTGGTCGCGGATGGCGTTCTGAAGCTGGGTCAGCTCCTCGCGAAAGCTGCCGACTTTCTGGCCCACGTAGGTGCCGGTGGGCGACCCCGGAGAGACGCCAGAGGGCTCGAAGTAGGTGGAGCCGAGGCGCGGCGGCTGGCTGCCGGCATAGGTGGAGGACGACGGCCCGCTCAGGGACGGAAACGGATTTCCGATGGAGTCACACCCAGCGAGGGCCACCACCGCTGCCATCAGGAGAACCACGCGAGTGTTCCGAAGCGCCATGAGGGAAACCTTCAGTGAAACCTGTGTTTGAGTCCCGTTCGTCCACCGGAGCGGTGACCCGTCCTCCGCCGTCCTAGGGCATGTTGCGCGATTTCTGAATCGCCCATCATGCTCTAACAATTTGTTTTTCAAGCAAATCGTCGTCGCGACCCGTGCCGGATCGCTCGGGATTTGCTCTAGGATGCGTCCGGATCACCCCGTCCGGATGTGCTGTGTCCCGGAGGATGCCACCACCTGGCGCCTCAGGGCTTGCCGCTCACAGGCGCTCCGCGCCGGAACCCGGAGCGGGTCCGGTGTCCCGACGGCACCGATCATCGCGGGCAAGCACCGGCCTCGCCACCGACCCGTTCGGCGAGGGGCCCGACGCCAGGAGTCCCAGCATTCATTTGGACCCGGCAGCCACCGGCGGCTGGTTTGTAGAATTTTCGGGAGTGTACGTAAAGTGTTGGGTCTGAACAAGCCGCTTTTCATCGCCAAATCTTCATTGAAGTGCAGTGTTCCCGCCGAGTCGCACCGGTGGCGACCCAGAACCGCCAGGGTCCGTGACCAGGGGACTCGCCCTGGTCGCGCTGATCAAGAGAATTCAAGCAGGGCCACCACCGCGTGAATGGCAAGCACGCCGCCCAGGGCCGAGGTGACCGCCGCCGAGATGCCGTCGTTGATATCCAGCCCGGTGAGCTTTGGCCGCAGTCCCTGGCGCAGGCTGGCGGCGGCGATGGCCCCGGCGCTGAGCACCATCTTCACCACCACCCAGGCCGTGCCGCGCGGGATCCAGCGATCGTCACTCACCAGTTGACCGAAGAAGTGCCGTCCCCAGCGCTCTGGCGACCCGTCCAGAAGGATGGAGAACACGCTGGCCGAGGTTAGCGCCGACAGGCCGAACAGCACGAACGCATAGACCAGCGCGGCGATCACCGTCGTGGCCGCGACCGCGCCCCAGAGATAGGGCCGCTCGGGCAGGCGCAGATTGCGCATGGCCAGGATCTGGGCGGCGTGCGTACGGTGCCCCATGTCGGCGGCGACGATCGCTCCGGCCCGCGAGGCCAGCAGGATGGCGGTGATCAGTGGGATCAGCACCCGGTACTGGAGGGCGCCCAGGCCGGCCAGCACGTCGTTCAGGATCAGCGGCGACAGCACCACGCGAAATGGCATGGTCTGGATGGTGAACCAGGTGGTGACGAAGCCCACCAGGACGGCCGCCAGGCCCATGTACAGCATGGCCGCCGGGCGGAACGCCAGGCTCCAGAGATATTCGCGCAGGTAGCGGATCATCCAGCGGCGCCGCCAGCGCCCGCCGCCTGGCGCGGCGGGATCCTCCCCGAGTTGGAGCCGGGGTGCCGGCGGCGTGTCGGCGGCGGCCGATGATGGTCTGGTCTCATGCCGGCGCCGGGCCTCGGCGGCCAACAAGCGGGCCTCGATCACCGCGCGATCCGCCGGAAGCGGTTGCAGGGCGCGGGCCTCCGGGTCCATGAACAATACCCGGGCGGCGTGGGGCAGGAACGGGTCCAGGTGATGAGCGACGATGATCACACCCCGTCCCAGATCGCGGGCCACGCGGGCGATCAGGGCCGCCAGGTCGCGCCCGGCGGCCGCGTCCAGCCCCGCGTTGGGCTCGTCGAACAGCAGCACCGGACGATTGGCCAGGACGGTGCGGGCGATGGCCACCCGCTGCTGCTGGCCGCCGCTGAGCGCGCGCGGCGAGCGGTCCAGCGGCAAGCCGGCCACCAGGGCCCGCGCCATGTCGGCGGCTGGGCCATCGCGGGCGCCGCCGTGGTCGGCGACGATGGCCAGATTCTCGGCCACCGTGAGTTCCTCGAACAGGCCCAGACTCTGGAACACCAGCGCGCCGGCCCCGGCCGCGCCCGGATCCCGGGCCAGATCCACCGAGGCCCGTCCGCCGGCGGTGGCGGTGCCGGCCAGGGCATCGCCCGGCCGCCCCAGTCCGGCCAGCAAGCGCAACAAGGTGCTCTTGCCACAGCCGGACGGCCCTGTCAGCAGCACGATGTCCCCGGGCGCCAGGGTGATCGCCGCGCCCTCCAGCAGGCGCCGCCCGTCGGGCGTGGCCAGGGTGAGGCCACGGACCGCCAGGGCGGGACATGGCGGGGGCGCGGTGTCTGGCGTCACGTCTCACCTAACTCCACGTGCCCGGCCGGGCATGGTGCAGGGCATTGAAGATCACGCCGTCGGCCTGGCTGGCCGGCAGGATGCGCGAGACCGGACGGGCCAGGCTGGCGGCGGCTGTCTGGCGCATCAACCATCGGTGAAAGGCGCGCACGCGTGGGCTCGTAAAGCGGTCTGGCGTGCAGAGAAACCAGTATACATAGTTGCTTTCGATGGCCAGATCAAAGGGGGCCACCAGGCGACCCTCGGCCAGTTCATCGGCCACCAGCACGGTGCGTCCCAACAGCACGCCGTGTCCGGCCACCGCGGCCTGGACGCTCATGGTGGAATCGACGAAGCCAGGGCCGCGCTCGGGATCCAAACCGACCGCCGCCATGTCGACCCCGGCGGCGCGCAGCCAGACCTGCCAGCTCAGGCCGGCGTCCTGCAGCAGCACGTGGTGCGCCAGGTCGGCGGGGGTGCGCAGGGGACGGTCGCCTTCCAGCAAGCCTGGCGCGCACACCGGGAACACCTCGTCACGCAACAACATCTCGGCATGCAGGCCCTCGTAAGGGCCGGGTCCCATGCGCACCGCCACGTCCGCCTCGCCGCCCAGCAGGTCCACCGGGGCCATGCCGGTCTCCAGGCGCAGTTCGATGTCCGGATGAGCGGCCAGAAAGTCGCCCAGACGAGGGATCAGCCAGCGGGCCGCGAAGCTGGTCATGGTCGAGACAACCAGGCGGCCGGCCTGGCACTGGTCGCGCAGGGCGTCCGTGGCCTCCTGGAGGATCTGGAACGCCTCGCGCACGCGACGGGCGTAGCGCTGACCGGCCTCGGTCAGGTGTATGGAGCGGGTGCCGCGCCGGAACAGGGGCACCCCCAAGGTTTCCTCCAGGGCCTTGACCTGATGGCTGACGGCCGCCTGGGTGACGTGCAGATCCTCGGCGGCGCGGGTGAACGACAGGTGCCGCGCGGCGGCGGCGAAGGCTCGCAGGGCATTCAGGGGGGGCAGACGCGTGGGCGACATGGCGGCGGATCCGGGCCGGAGCGGGACGAAGGCGGCGACCAGGGCTCACCATACCCGAGGACGCCGTCGGAGCGGATGCCGAATTGCCCGGAGGTGGTGCGCGTGGCGGGACTCAAATCAGTCCCAGGTCCTGCAAGTCGCGGCGCAGGTCTTCGGGCATGGCGGCCGTCTCGTCGCCGGCCCCGGCGGTTCCCGCCGGCCGGTCGGGTGGCGTCTTCTCCGCCACCAGATAACGCCATCCCTGAAACGGGCGCCAGGGCCAGCACTCCGTGTCGATGATCCGAGGGTCCAGATGGATGCCGCAGGCCGACCGGCCGCTCTCCGGATCGGTGACCGCCTCCAAATCAAGGATCGGTTGACGGCAGCGGATCGCCCCCTTCATCACCCAATAAAGTGATCCGCCCGCCAGGACCTCGTCGCGACGACGTGGCATCATGCGGGTTGTGTGCACAAGCGCCGCCCCGATCCGCTGGCGGCGGCCGTGCTGCGCGGCGCGCAGATGGTCGGGCGTTTCTATGCCAACGCAGAGTTTGACGAGATGAAGAGCCATGTCCGGTTCTATGCCCGGCGTGGGGTGACGTTCAAGGGTTGGCGCCGGGTGACGGAATTTTGCCCCATTCACCTCGCGGAATGGCCACCGCGCCGACACGCGACCGCGGCGTTCCCCGGGTCACCCTCTGGTTTGGCAGGGGTTGGCATCCACGGTCGAGGGTCCTGGCCCGCCAACTGGTTCCGAGGCCCCGCTCCCATCCCGCAGGCGGTCCTGGGCCGGGGCCGCCGGTCTTGAGGTCCTTGTGCCACGACGAAGGAGAGTGTCATGGCTTCTCAGCTCCGCCAAGGTAGCGCGCGGATCCTTCCGAACGGCGTCGCTCTGGCCCTGTTGGCTGGCGCCGCGACCGTGACGACCGGTTTCGCCGTGTCCCCGGCGTGGGCCGGGCTGGAAATCTGCAACCACACGGATGTGCATCGCTCGGTTGCCATCGGGTATGCCAAGGACAGTGAGTGGGTTTCGGAGGGCTGGTGGAATCTGGATCCTGGCCAATGCGCGACGCCCGTCGCCGGGGACCTTGGGCAACGATACTACTATTACCGCGCCGAGACCGAGGATGGCAGCTTTCCAGGGGAAGGATATACCTTCTGCACCGAGCCCGGCGCCTTCACCATCGTCGGCGACGAGGGGTGCGAGGATCGCGGCTACACGACCGAGGACTTTCGTGAGATCGACACCGGCGAGGTCGCGACCACCTTCGCCCATGCCATCACCGATGTGGCGCTGGCCAGCGGAGAGTTCGACGCCAACGCCGCCGATGCGGTCACCGGTCCGGCCGAGTCGGGTTTGCATCTCTGCAACCGCACCGACGTCGATCGCAACGTGGCCATCGGCTATTCCAAGGACGACATGTGGACCTCCGAGGGGTGGTGGACCCTGGAGCCGGGCCAATGCGCCACCCCGATCGAAGGGGTTCTGACCCAAAGATACTATTACTTCCGTGCTGAAGACCCAGGCGAGTTTTATGAGGGCGAGGGCTATACGTTCTGCGCCGTGGATGATGCCTTCACCATCGTCGGCGACGAGAACTGTGAGGACCGGGGGTATGAAACCCTCTCCTTCAGCGAGATCGACACCGGGCCGGAGGCTCTTGGCTACGTGTTCGTGCTGGACGCCGATACTCTCAGCCCGATGGATATCGAGGCCGGGTCGGCGGCCGGGACCCCGGACAGCGATACTGACACCGGCCGCGACACCAGCAGTGGTTCCATCGACGCCGGTCTACGCATCTGTAACGAGAGCAGTGTCTCGCGATTCCTGGCCATCGGCTACCTGAAGGACGACCAGTGGATGTCCGAGGGCTGGTGGCATCTGGATAGAGGGCAGTGCGCCACCCCGATCGAGGGCGACCTGACCCAGCGGTTCTATTACTACCGTGCCGAGGATCCGGACGAGCGGTTCGAAGGCGCGGGGACCACGTTCTGTACGATTGACGACGCCTTCACCATTCTTGGGAATGAGGATTGTGAAGGGCGCGGCTATGAGGAACACGCCTTTAGCGAGATCGACACGGGACCGGAGGCGCTGGGCTATGTGTTCGTGATCGACCAGGATGGGGGAGAGGCGTCCCCCGCCGACGAGGCCGACGTCGGAGAGGCCGACGTCGGAGAGGCCGGAGCTGACGAGACCGACGCGGGCGCGTTGGCGCGGCCAGACCCGGCGCTGAACGCGGCGGACAGCGCGCCGGCGACGCCGTCCCAGGGACTCCAGGACGGCACTAACGGGAGGGGCATCGATATCACCGGCGTCTTCCTGGGGTGCGACGTGGACGCCGGGGTGACTGTGTGCACGATCCGCGCGGCTGACGGCCGCCATGTCATCAGCTATTCGGACGCGGCGCAGGCTGTCGTGGAAACCTTCCGTGGTCTGACGCCCAGCCAGCACGTGAGAGTCCAGGGCGCCATCCTGGCCGAGGGGGACACCAGCGTTGAGGTCCTGGCCAAGACGGTCACCCCGCTGGGGTCTGGCGACGACGCGGCCGAAAACACCCGACATGGTGTTCAAGGCGGCTGGCGGTCCCTGGATGATCCGCTGGCGTCGATCCGCTTCGAGGACGATCGCTACTACGACTACTATCAGGGCGAGCTGACGGCGGAGGGAACGTACGCCGTGGCCATGACCTGCCCGGATACCCCCGGGTCCGGTGGTGAGGACCCTGTCCTTGTCGTGCGGGTCTCGGGGGAGGACGCCCCGGTCTGCTACAGTGTGATGTACATGGATGGCACCTCGCTGGAGATGCTCGCCTTGCCGCGCGGTAATCTGCTGCGCTATCGGCGGAGTGATTAGGGCCTGTTGACACGGGACGACGGTTTTCTCTTGATCATAATGGATACACTAACCTGAATCCGCTATCCGGCGGCGTGACCATGGCGCGTTCGCAGACCGGCATCGTTCTGATAGGCTGAGTCCTCTATTGGGGAGGGCAGCGGCATGCGAGACGTATACGATTTACAGGCCCAGGTCTTTGACGCGGCGCGTCGCGACGATCTGGCCGCCCTGGACGCCCTGGCGGGCTGTTTCGTCCTGGGGGAGGGCGCCAAACAGCCTTTCCGGCCGGCGATCGGCCTCGACCAGCGCCGGCTGGACCGGCCCGAGACCGCCGAGAGCGACGCCGTCCTGGCCACCGCGAACTTCATCGAGCGCCAGCGGCGCTGGATCCGCTATCGCCGCAAGCGCTGGGGCTACGACGGGCCCATCATCGTCTCGGAGGGGGATAGCTGGTTCCAGTATCCCTTCTTTCTCAAGGACACCATCGACTGGCTGATGGAGACCTTCGCCGTGCGCTCCCTGGGCGCCGGTGGGGACACCCTGGCCGAGATGATCGCCGTCGACGAGTATCTGTCCGTGATCGAGGCGGAGCGCGCCGACATCTTCCTGTTCTCGGCCGGCGGCAATGACATGCTGCGCGACGGTCGCCTGCGGGAGTTCCTGCACCCCTGGCAAGACGGCTTCGCCCCGGCGGATGCCATCAACGCGGCCACCTTCACCCCCTTCCTGGACAGCATCGCCGCCGGGTATGGGGTGATGTTCGACAGCCTCAGGACGGCGTTTCCCAGACTCCGTGTTCTCATTCATGGGTACGACTATGCCCTGCCGGCGTCCGGCGGGCGATGGCTGTTCGAGCCGCTGGAGGCGGCCGGCGTGCCGGAGCCGGATCGGGCCGAGGTGGTGCGTCATCTCATCGACGCCTTCAATGCGCGCCTCGCGGCGATTGCCTCCGAGGCCGGCGCCGAGCACATCGACTGCCGCACCCTGGTGGGCGACGGGGATTGGCATGACGAGCTTCACCCCACGGACGCCGGGTACGAGCGGGTGGCCCAGGCCTTCGCCGCGCGCATCACCGCATTGGGGGGCGCGCGTGAGCGCACGTCCAGCGGCGCGACCCGCGCCGCCGCCCGCCGCCTCGCCGGGGTCCAGGGAAGCGCCCCGACCTCGCCGCTGGATCCTGGGATGGCGAGAGAGGCGGTGATCGACGCGCCCGTGATCGATTCTCTGGACGGGCCGTCCTCTGCTCCGTCGACGCAACGCCAGACAGAGGCGGGCGGCGGGCCGGCCCACCCCTGTTCCTCGCTGGCGGCCTGGCGGGCGGTGCTGAGCGCAACGGATGTCGAGGCGTTCCAGCACGTCCAGAAACTCAAGGCCGAACTGCGGATCCCCGATCCCCAGGACCTGATTGCCCAACGCAAGGAACTGTGGTCGGCCGGCGGATATCAGCCCTTCGAGCGCATTCTCGGGCACTCCAACGTCTTTCCGGTGTCCTACCTGGCGCGCGGTCGGCGCGCCGCCCGGGCCGTCTGCCGCATCACCATCGTCAACGCGTTCGGCGTCGCCCAGGGCCACGGCACGGGGTTCCTGGTGGCGCCGGGGCTGCTGCTCACCAACCATCATGTTCTGGACGACAGAGCGACGGCGCGCGGCAGTTTCGCCCTGTTCGACTATGAGTACGACGCGAACGACACCTTCCTGATCGCCGAGCGCTTCGATCTCGATCCGTCGCTGTTCGTCACCAACGCCGACCTGGACTTCACCTTCGTCAAGGTCGCGCCGGTGAGCCGCCGGGGCAAGCCCATCACCGACTATGGCCACCTGGTGCTGATCCGGGAAAGCGGCAAGGCCCTGAAAAAGGAATACGTGTCGATCATCCAGCACGGCAACGGCGATCCCAAGCAGATCGCCATGCGCGACAGCATGATCCTGGGCCGGCAGGCCGACTACATCTACTACACCACCGACACCAATCCCGGGTCGTCCGGGTCGCCGGTGATCAATGATGACTGGTTCCCGGTGGCCCTCCACCACCGCACGGTGCCCGACTACGATCGCCCCTGCGCCTACGTGGCCAACCGGGGCATTCGCATCAGCAGTATCTTCCAGGCGCTGGAACGATCCCGCGCGGCCGGCGGTGGCGACGCGGCCGCCGTGCTGCGCCTGCTGACGGACCGCCCGGCGCCCGACGCGGATCGTCGTGTCGCCGGTTTCTCCGGGGATCGCGCGTTATCGGCGGGGCCGCTTGGCGAGGCGGCGCGGGAGCCCATCCACGACCCTGACTATGCCAACCGCG
>JANQGN010000129.1 GCA_028277295.1 Rhodospira sp. | reverse complement strand
GCGCCGTTCGGCCATGTCGAGCCACTGGTGCAGGTGGGCGTCATCCGGCATCAGGGCGCGGACCGCGTCGTCGGTGCGGCGGATGTCCTCCGGATCGCCGGATAGCGCCACCCAGCGGAACGGCCCGACGCCCCGGCAGAACAGGGGCCGGATGCAGGCGGGCACGAAGCCAGGGAAGGCAAAGGCGGTCTCCAGGCCCTCCTCGAAGGCCATCTGACGAATGTTGTTGCCATAATCCAGGGTGGGGACGCCGGCCTCGTGGAACGCCACCATGGCCGCCACGTGCGCGCGCATGGAGGCGCGGGCCGCCGCCTCCACCGCCGCTGGCTCGCGCTCCCGCATGGCGTGCCACTCGCCGAGCGTCCAGCCCTTGGGCAGGTAGCCATTGACGGGATCGTGCGCCGACGTCTGATCGGTGACCAGATCGGGGCGCACCCCTCGGGTCACCAGCTTGGGCAAGACGTCGGCGGCATTGCCCAGCAAGGCCACCGACCGCGCCTCGCCGGCGTCCGTCCACCGCTGGATCATCTCCAGGGCGTCATCGAGATTGTCCGTCGACTCATCCACGTAGCCGGTGCGGTGGCGGAAGGTGATGCGGTCCGGGTCGCACTCCACCGCCAGGCAGCAGGCGCCGGCCATCACCGCCGCCAGGGGCTGCGCGCCGCCCATGCCGCCCAGCCCGGCGGTCAGGATCCAGCGGCCCCGCCACACACCCCCATGGTGCTGGCGGCCGGCCTCCACGAAGGTCTCGTGGGTGCCTTGCACGATCCCCTGGCTGCCGATGTAGATCCAGGACCCGGCGGTCATCTGCCCGTACATCATCAGGCCCAGGCGGTCGAGATGGTTGAAGTGCTCCCAGGATGCCCATTGCGGCACCAGGTTGGAATTGGCGATCAGCACCCGGGGTGCGTCGGCGTGGGTGCGGAACACGCCCACGGGCTTGCCCGATTGGACCAGCAGGGTGTGATCCTCGTCCAGGGTGCGGAGCGTGGCCGTGATACGGTCGAAGTCGTCCCAGGTGCGCGCCGCCCGGCCAATGCCGCCATAGACCACAAGCTCATGTGGGCTCTCGGCGACCTCGGGGTCCAGGTTGTTGTGCAGCATGCGCAGCGCCGCCTCGGTCGTCCAGCTCCGGCAGGACCGCTCCGGGCCGCGCGGGGCGCGGACGACGCGGCTGTTGCGGCGGGCTTCGGCGATGGACGAGGCGGTCATGGAGCGTGTCCTCTGTCATGCGGCTACGGTGGGGGTGGGCGTGGGGCGCTACAGCCCTCCGTCGCGCGCGAGGGTGTCCAGGCGTCGCAGGATCGCGCCCAGCACCGGGCGGACGCGGGCGGACTTGGCCTCGTCGTAAGCGAAGGGGGGCGCCTCGGTGGTCAGGTACAGGGCCTGGGCCATCTCCATCTGAATGGCATGAAGGCCCTCGGACGGGCGGCCGTGATGGCGCACGCTCCAGCCGCCCCGGAAGCGCCCATTGCGCACCCAGCTGAAGCCGGCGGCCGCCTCCTTCAGGGCCTCCGTGACGGCCTCGGAGACCGCCGGGGCGCAGGTGACGCCGCCGTCGTCGCCCACGTTGAAATCTGGCAACCGACCGTCGAACAGGCGCGGGATGACGGAACGGATGGAGTGGCAGTCAAACAGAATCGCCATCCCATGGATGGCGCGCACACGCGCCAACTCTCGCGTCAAGGCCGCGTGATAGGGGGTGTGAATGGCGGCGAGGCGCTCGGCCACCTCCGGGGCGGTGGGTGCGCCGCCGGGATGCCACAGCGGGCGGCCGTCGAAGTCGGTCTCGGGCACCAGCCCGGTGGTCGCCTGGCCCGGATAGAGGGATGTCCCCTCGGGATCCCGATTGAGGTCGATGACGGCGCGATGGACGGTGGCCCGCACCACCGTCGCGTCTGGCAGCAACCGATCGTAAAGCCGGTCAACATGCCAGTCGGTATCCGTCCGCCTGTGGCCGGTGTCGGTCAAACGCTCCCAGATGGGCGCCGGGATGTGGGTGCCGACATGGGGCATGCCAAGGACCAGAGGGCCATTGCCCATCGTCACATCGACCGGACCCGCGGGGTTCATGACGGGCACCCCAGGCGAGGGAAGGGCACGCTGTCATCCTCGGCCGCGACGGCCTCCAGCAGGGCGCCATCGCGCACCAGGCCGGCGGCGGCGCTGATGTCGGGGGCCAGCACGCGGTCGGCCCCCAGGCGTGGCACGGCGGCGCGGATGACGGCGATCACGGGGCGCAGGCGGGGGCTGGTCTCCAGGGGCGCGCGCAACTCCACGCCCTGGGCGGCGGCCATGGCCTCGATACCGATGATGCCCTCCAGATTGCGGGCCATGGCCAGCAGCCGATGGGCCGCGTGGCATGCCATGGAGACGTGGTCCTCCTGGTTGGCCGACGTGGGCGTTGAATCGATCGAGGCTGGGGCGGCCCGCTGGCGGTTTTCGCTCATCAGGGCCGCCGAGGTGACCTCGGCGATCATCAGGCCGGAGTTGAGGCCGGGCTCTGGCGTCAGGAAGGGCGGCAGGCCGTGGCTCAGCGCCGGGTCCACCAGCAAGGCGATGCGCCGCTGGGCGATCGAGCCCAGTTCGGCGACGGCCAGGGCGATCTGGTCGGCGGCGAAGGCCACGGGCTCGGCGTGGAAGTTGCCGCCGGAGACGATGGCGCCATCCGCCAGGACCAGGGGATTGTCGGTGACGGCGTTGGCCTCGATGCGCAGCGTTCGGCCGGCCTGGCGCAGCAGGTCCAAGGCCGCGCCGGCCACCTGTGGCTGACAGCGCAGGCAATACGGGTCCTGTACCCTCGCGTCGCCGTCCTGGTGGCTGTGGCGAATGCCCGAGCCCTCCATCAGCGCCGCCAGGCATTGGGCGGCGTCGATCTGCCCGGGGTGACCGCGCAGGGCGTGGATCTCGGGATGGAAGGGAACGGTGGAGCCCATGGCCGCGTCGGCCGACAGGGCTCCCGTGACCAGCGACGACACCGCCGCTCGCCACACCCCGAACAGGCCGGTCAGCGCCAGGGCCGTCGAGACCTGGGTGCCGTTGATGAGGGCGAGGCCCTCCTTGGGGCCCAGGGTGAGCGGCGCCAGGCCGGCGGCGGCCAGGGCGCGCGCGGCCGGTCGTGGCGGGCTGCCGGCCATGGTGGCCTCGCCCTCGCCCAACATCACCGCCGTCATGTGCGCCAGCGGCGCCAGATCGCCCGAGGCACCCACTGACCCCTGGGACGGGATCACCGGCAGGAGATCGGCGGCGAGCATGCCTTCGAGCAGGTCGCAGACCTCGGGCCGCACGCCGGAGGCACCCCGCCCCAGCGAGACCAGCTTCAGCGCCAGGATCAGCCGCGCGACGGGCGCCGGCAGGGGCGCGCCGGTGCCCGCGCAGTGCGACAGGATCAGGTTGCGTTGAAGGGTGGCGGTGTCGGCCGCCGGAATGCGCAGCGAGGCCAGCTTGCCAACGCCCGTGTTGACCCCATACACCGGCGTGTCCCCGGCCGCCGCCTCGGCCACGCGCCGGGCGCTGGCGGCGACGGCATCGCGGGTCGCCGGGTCGAGCCGCACCGGCCCGGTGACCCTTACGATCCGGTCCAGATCGTCCAGGCTCACGCGGTTCGGTGTCAGCCAGAGAGTCATGACTCGCCCCCGAAAAGGCGCCGATGCAGGGGATTAAGGCCCATGCGATAGGCCAGTTCCGCCGGGTGCTCCACCGACCAGATGGCCAGGTCGGCGCGCTTGCCGGCCTCCAGGGTGCCCATGCGGTCCTGCAAGCCCAGCGCCCGGGCGGCGTGCCGGGTCATGCCGGCCAGCGCTTCCTCGGGCGTCAGGCGAAACAGCGCGCAGGCCATGTTCATGGCCAGCAGCGGGGAGGTCAGCGGCGACGAGCCCGGGTTGCAGTCGGTGGCCACGGCGATGGGCACGCCGGCCTCTCGCAACGCGTCCACCGGCGGCGGGCGCGTCTCGCCCAGGGTGTAGAAGGCGCCGGGCAGCAGCACCGCCACGGTGCGGGTGGCGGCCATGGCGGCGATGCCGTTCGCGTCCAGGTGCTCCAGGTGATCGGCGGACAGGGCGCCGCGGCTGGCCGCCATCCGGGCGCCGCCCTGGTTCGAGAGCTGTTCCGCGTGCAGCTTGATGGGCAGTCCCAGGGCCATGGCGTGATCGAACAGGCGCGCGA
>JANQGN010000093.1 GCA_028277295.1 Rhodospira sp. | reverse complement strand
CTGATCGTCGCCATGTTCATGATCCGCTCGGCCAGCCCGGCGGTCGTAAGCGGCATCTACTGGCTGTTCGTCGCGTTGCAGGGCATCGGCCTGTCGCTGCTGTTGCAGATCTATACGGACGCCAGCGTTGTCCGCGTGTTCTTCATCACCGCCGCCTCCTTCGCCGCGCTCAGCCTGTGGGGCTACACCACCAAGCGCGATCTGTCCGGGATGGGCAGCTTCCTGTTCATGGGCTTGATCGGGATCGTGATCGCGGCCCTGGTCAACCTGTTCCTCGGCAGTTCGCTGCTCATGTTCATGATCAGCGCCGCCGGCGTGCTGGTGTTCGCCGGCCTGACGGCCTATGACACCCAGCGCATCAAGGAAGAGTACTACGCCGTTGCGGGCGATTCCGCGCTGATGTCCAAGACGGCCACCATGGGCGCGCTGTCGCTGTACATCAACTTCATCAACCTGCTGCAGTTCCTGCTGTACTTCCTGGGCAATCGCGAGTAGCCGCGTCACCCCGGTAACCGGCCGGACCGAAACAGCCCCGGGCGCCCGCGCGTCCGGGGCTTTTTCATGCTCCCCCTCTTCCGCGACCGGCCCGGCGGGTGTAGACATCCGGGTTTCCCAGACATCCCGCCGCCCACCGGCGCCCCCGGAGACACCGCGTCCATGGCCGATGCCGACTCCTCGCCCGATATCGCCACCCGACCCGAGGGCGATCGCATCGCCAAGGTGCTGGCGCGCGCCGGGGTCTGCTCGCGCCGCGAGGCCGAGGCCCTCATCGCCGCCGGCCGGGTGGCGGTGGATGGCCAGGTTCTGGACAGCCCGGCGCTCAACGTGACACCGCGCGCGCGCGTCACCGTGGACGGCAAGCCCATTCCGGCCGCCGAACCGCCGCGCCTGTGGCGCTATCACAAGCCGCCGGGACTGGTGACCACCACCCGCGACCCCCAGGGGCGCAGCACGGTGTTCGAGCAATTGCCCGCCACCCTGCCCCGCGTGATGAGCGTCGGCCGCCTGGACCTGAACAGCGAGGGCTTGTTGCTGCTGACCAACGACGGCGGCCTGGCCCGCCACCTGGAGCACCCGGACACCGGCTGGGTGCGCCGCTACCGGGTGCGGGTGCACGGCCGGGTGGAGCCGGATCGCCTAGCCGCCCTCGACAAGGGCGTGACCGTGGAGGGGGTGCGCTATGGCCCCATCAAGGCCGCCCTGGAGCGTCAGCAGGGCACCAACGCCTGGCTGATCATCGCCCTGCGGGAAGGCAAGAACCGCGAGGTGCGGCGCATCATGGAACACCTGGGCTGGACGGTCACGCGGCTGATTCGCGTCGGCTACGGGCCGTTCATCCTGGGAGACCTGGCGCGCGGCGCCGTCGAGGAGGTGCCGCCGCGTCAGTTGAAGGACCACCTGGGCAAGGCGCTGCACGGCGGTGGCGGACCACCACGCCGGCGACGGCATCCCAAGGGATGACGCGAGAAGAGTCCGGCTCATGCGCATCACCACCGGCCGTCTGCGCGGCAAGCGCCTGGAGGCCCCGCCCGGCCTGAACGTCCGGCCCACCTCCGACCGCGCCCGCGAGGCGCTGTTCAACGTGCTGGTGCACCGCTTCCAGGGCGACGGCCGCTTCACCCTGGTCGGCGCCCGGGTGCTGGACGCCTGCGCCGGCACCGGTGCGCTGGGGCTGGAGGCGCTGTCACGCGGCGCCGCCCATGTTACGTTCCTGGAGCGCGACCCGGCGCTCGCGCGGCGACTGCAAGGACTGGCCCGCGACTGGGGCGTGGCCGTCGAGACCACGGTGCTGCGCGCCGACGTCAGCCGCCCGCCGCCGGCCTCCGCGCCGTGCTCCCTGATCCTGATGGATCCGCCCTATGGTCAGGGGATCCCCACGCCCGCCCTGGCGGCGCTGGACGCGGCCGGCTGGATCGCCCCCGGCGCCCTCTGCGTGGTGGAAACGGACCGTCCCGACCCCCTGGCGCCGCCGCCTGGCTTCACGCTCGCCGACGACCGCACCCAGGGCCGCGCGCGCCTGCGCATCCTGCGGCGCGACGGTCCGTGACTCGGCGGACGTGGGAACGGCTAGGGCCGCCCCCGCGACCCGCGGATCACATCTCCATCGGCGCGATGGACCAGATGGTCTCCGCTATTAGCGTGTAGCGTGTAGGGTGCGCTCGACCGCCACGTCTGTGGTCGGCAGCGCACCGCCTCCCCGGTGAGATGGCGCGCTGTGCCTGACGGCGCGAGCGCACCCTACTATACTACTATACCGGTCTGCGCGCCCGCAGCGCGGTGCCAATGGTGCCGTCGTCCAGATAGTCCAGCTCGCCGCCCATCGGTACGCCCTGGGCCAGCGAGGTAACCGTCACGCCGGGTGCTGTGTTCGCCAGGCGATCGGCGATCACATGGGCGGTGGTCTGTCCATCCACCGTGGCCCCCAGGGCCAGAATGACCTCGCGGACCGCGCCGGTCGCGCAACGTGCCTCCAGCGCGGGAATCGTCAGGTCTTCCGGTCCCACGCCGTCCAGCGCCGAGAGCACCCCGCCCAGGACGTGATACCGGCCCGAAAAGGCGCGCGCGCGCTCCATGGCCCACAGGTCGGCCACGTCCTCGACCACGCAGATCAGGCTGTCGTCGCGACGGCCGTCCAGGCAGACGGCGCAGGGATCATGGGTGTCCACATTGCCGCAGACGGAGCACGGCCGCACCCGCTCGGCCACGTCGCCCAGCGCCCCCAGCAGCGGCACCAGCGCCGCCTCGCGGGCCTGGATCAGGTGCAGGGCGGCGCGCCGCGCCGAGCGTGGCCCGAGTCCCGGCAGCCGCGCCAACAGGCTGATCAGACGATCGATTTCGGGTCCGGTCATGGGGTCACGGGCGACGCTGAAGGGGGCGGCGGGCGCGCGCCGCGCGGCGATGGGTCTACCGCCCACCCGTCGCCGCTGGATGACCGCGCCAGGAGGCGCGGCGATCACGCCTTGGGGCCGAATCTCCGCGTGGGCCGGCCCTTTGCGCTCGGACGCGGGATCAGAACGGCAGGTTCATGCCGCCGGGCAGCTTCAGGCCGCCGGTGACCTGGCTCATTTCATCGCGCATCACCTCTTCCGACTTCTGCTTGGCGTCGTTGTAGGCGGCCACGATCAGGTCTTCCAGCATGTCCTTGTCCTCGGGGTCGACAATGGACTTGTCGATGGTCACGCCGCGCATGGCGCCCTTGCCATTGATGACCACCTGGACCATGCCACCCCCGGACGTGCCGGTGATTTCCATGGCTTCCAGCTTCTCCTGAAGCGCGGCCATCTTGCCTTGCATTTCCTGGGCCTGCTTCATGAGGTTGCCAAGATTCTTCATCAGTCGTCGTCTC
>JANQGN010000741.1 GCA_028277295.1 Rhodospira sp. | reverse complement strand
GCAGGCCAAGGACGCCGCCGACGCGGCCAACCGCACCAAGAGCGAGTTCCTGGCCAACGTCAGTCACGAAATCCGCACCCCCCTCAACGCGGTGATCGGCTTCGCCCAGGTGCTGGCCAGCGAGATGTTCGGCCCCATCGACAACCCGAAGTACAAGGAGTACGGCGAGTACATTCTTCGTTCGGGAACCGACCTGCTGAACCTCATCGACGATATCATTGACCTGTCCCGGGTTGAGTTCGGTGCCCTGGACCTGTCCGAGGACTGGCTGGACGTGGGCGCCGTTCTTCAGTCCATGGCCCGGATGTTCGAGATGCGCGCCCAGGCCAAGGCGGTGCACCTCCACAGGGAGGTGCCGCCCGGGCTGCCACTGCTGTACGCCGATGAGCATCGGGTGCGCCAGATCCTGGGCAATCTTTTGTCCAACGCGCTCAAGTTCACGCCCGCGGACGGATCGGTGACGCTGGCGGCGGCCCTTGATGACACGGGCTCCCTCCTGTTGAGCGTGACCGACACCGGCATTGGCATCCTCCCCGACCAGATGGAGCGGGTTCTATCGGTGTTCGGACGCGCTGATGACGCGCATGTCCGCAGCCAGGAGGGCGCCGGTCTGGGTCTTCCCTTGTGCGGCCGGCTCGCGTCGTTGCACGGTGCCCGCCTGAACATCGACAGTGAACCCGGGCGGGGAACCTGCGTTATCGTGGCATTTCCACCCGAGCGCACGGCATGACCGGAAACACCGGCCCCCTTACAGCCGCCGGCTGGTTCCGGACCCGACGGGATCCCAGCTCATCGACCACCCATCCTGGCGCTGGTGGGGGCGGTGCGGAAGGGCCTGACGCGGGGGTTCACGGACGGGCTGAAGGAGGCGGTGCACCGCCGACCCCATACGTGGCCGTCGAGCGCACCCTATGATCAGAGCCGGAGTCATCGGCACATGCCGCCGGTACTGGCCCATCCCGAGAACGGCTGAGGACCTGCCAGGGCTCCGAACCCAGGTTAACAAGGGCGAGGGTCACGGGACTCCGATGGAGATCCTTCGGTCGCTCCGCTTCCTCAGGATGAGGTTGTTTTAAATGGACAATCCTCATCCTGACGGAGCCCCGGTGTCCATCGGGATGATGGACACGATCACCTTACTTGGGGCGACGGAAGGATCTCCATCGCCACGCAGTGCCCTATCCGTTAACCTAAATTCGTTGCCCTAGAGTGCCGCCCCCAACCAATGGATCCCGGTCCCGCCTTACTCCGCCGCCGTGCCGGCGGCGCGCGGATCGGTGCCGTCCGCAGTCACCGGCACCTCCAGCTTGTCGAGCATTTCCTTCGGCACGACCTGCCAGAAATGCCCGATTTCCCGATCCCAGGTGACCAGCAGGCGCTGGGCGAAGCGGGACTGGGTCTCGCGCACATGCTCCTCGACCAAGCCTCTCAGCATGTCGGCGTAGTGGTCCACCTGGACACGCTGCCAGATCACGTAGTCGGGGTTGATGCGCAGCGGCAGAAGGTCCTTTGGATCGTGGATAAAGGCCATGCCGCCCGACATGCCGGCCGCGAAGTTGGCCCCCACCTCGCCCAGGATCACCGCCACCCCATTGGTCATGTACTCGCAGCCATTGGAGCCACAGCCCTCAACCACCACACGGACGCCGGAATTGCGCACCGCGAAGCGTTCGCCCGCCTGGCCAGCGGCGAACAGCTTGCCGGCCGTGGCCCCGTACAGGGCCGTGTTGCCGATGATGGTGTTCTCGTGCGAGGCCAGCGGGCTGGAGACGGCCGGGCGCACCACGATGGTGCCGCCGGACAGACCCTTGCCGACGTAGTCGTTGGAATCGCCGAACACCTCCAGCTTCAGGCCCTGGACCGCGAAGGCCCCCAGGGACTGGCCCGCCGATCCCCGCAAGCGCACCGTGATGTGACCCGGCTGCAACCCAGTCATGCCGTACTTGGTGACGATCTTGTGTGACAGCTTGGTGCCGACGGCCCGGTGGGTGTTGCGCACCGCGTAGGTGAGCTGCATTTTCTCGCCGTCCACCAGCGCCGCGCGCGCATCGTCGATCATCTGCGCATCCAGGGTCTCGGGCACCTCGTTGCGCCCCTCGACCGTGCAATGCACCGGCAGGCCGCTGCTGTCGGGCCGGGTGAGGACAGCGTTGAGGTCCAGGTCGTCCAGGTGCGACGCGCCCCGGCTGACCTGATGCAGCAGGTCGGTGCGGCC
The DNA here is from genome assembly GCA_028277295.1 of Rhodospira sp. Classification (GTDB taxonomy): domain Bacteria; phylum Pseudomonadota; class Alphaproteobacteria; order Rhodospirillales; family Rhodospirillaceae; genus Rhodospira. Next base: position 1,227 of record JANQGN010000741.1, on the reverse strand, counting down.
GATGGCCTCGTTCAGCGACCGCACACCCAGGGAGGCCAGGATCTCACGCACCTCCTCGGCCATGAAGGTGAACAGGTTGACCACCTTCTCCGCCGTGCCGGTGAACTTGTCGCGCATCTCTGGATCCTGGGTGCACACGCCCACCGGACAGGTGTTGGTGTGGCACTGGCGCACCATGATGCAGCCCATCGCGATCAACGACGTGGTGCCGACGCCAAATTCCTCGGCGCCAAGCATGGCGGCGATGACCACGTCCCGGCCCGATTTGATGCCACCGTCGACGCGCAACAAAACCCTGTGACGCAGACGATTGAGGGTCAGCACCTGGTGCACCTCGGATAGACCCATCTCCCAGGGCAGACCGGCGAACTTGATGGATGTCTGCGGGCTGGCGCCGGTCCCGCCATTGTGACCGGACACCAGGATGACGTCGGCGTTGGCCTTGGCCACGCCGGCGGCGATGGTGCCGATTCCGGTGCGGCTGACCAGCTTCACCGTCACCCGGGCGCTGGGGTTGATCTGCTTCAGGTCGTAGATGAGCTGGGCCAGGTCCTCGATGGAGTAGATGTCATGGTGCGGCGGCGGGCTGATGAGCGTGACACCCGGCGTCGAATGGCGCAGCTTGGCGATCTCCAGCGTCACCTTGAAGCCGGGCAACTGCCCGCCCTCGCCCGGCTTGGCGCCCTGGGCCACCTTGATCTCGATCTCGCGGCACTGGTTCAGGTACTCGGCGGTGACGCCAAAGCGTCCCGACGCCACCTGCTTGATGGCCGAATTGGCGTTGTCGCCGTTGGGCCTGGGCTTGTAGCGCTCCGGGTCCTCGCCGCCCTCGCCGCTATCGGACTTGGCGCCGATGCGGTTCATGGCAATGTTGAGCGTGCCATGCGCCTCCGGCGACAGCGCGCCCAGGGACATGGCCGGGGTGACGAAGCGCCGCCGAATGGCATTGGTGCTTTCCACCTCGTCCATGAGGATCGGGTGGCTGACCTGCTTGAAGTCCAGCAGGTCACGGAGGTTGATTGGCGGCAGCTCCCGCAGACCCTTGGTGTAGCGGCGGAAGGTCTGATAGCTCTCGGTCGCCACCGACTGTTGCAGCACATGGATCAGGCGGCCATCGTACTGATGTGCCTCGCCCCCCCGGCGATAGCGGTAGAACCCGCCCACCGGCAGCGTCACCACCTCCGGGTCATAGGCCCGCGCGTGCTGCTCCAGCACCTTCTTCTGGAT
>JANQGN010000720.1 GCA_028277295.1 Rhodospira sp. | reverse complement strand
GCCGGCCGGCATAGGCGCGGTCCACCTCGTCGGGCACGTCCTCGCGCGCCAATTGGGCGACGGCCCGCGCGGCGGCCTCCTTCATGGCCATGTTGATACTGCGCGCGCGCACATCCAGGGCCCCGCGAAAGATGTAGGGAAAGCCCAGCACATTATTGATCTGGTTGGGATAATCCGATCGGCCGGTGGCCATGATGGCATCGGAGCGGACGGTCGCCACCTCCTCCGGGGTGATCTCGGGATCGGGGTTGGCCATGGCGAAGATGATCGGCCGGTCAGCCATGGTGGCCACCATCTCCGGCGTCACGGCGCCCTTGACGGAGAGACCAAGGAACACGTCGGCGCCGGCCAGCGCGTCGACCAGGGAGCGGTCCTCCGTCTCCACCGCATGCGCCGACTTCCACTGGTTCAGATTGTCCCGCTCCTTGTGGATCACGCCCTTGGTGTCGCACAGCAACACATTGTTGTGCGGCACACCCATGAACTTGACCAGTTCGGCGCAGGCGATGCCTGCGGCCCCGGCGCCGTTGATGACAATGCGGATCTCGTCGAAGGTGCGGCGCGTCAAATGGCAGGCGTTGATCAGGCCGGCGGCGACAATGATGGCCGTGCCATGCTGGTCGTCGTGGAACACCGGAATGGACATGAGTTCCTGAAGGCGCTGCTCGATGATGAAGCACTCGGGCGCCTTGATGTCCTCCAGATTGATGCCACCGAAGCTGGGTCCCAGGAACCGCACGCAGTTGACGAACTCGTCGACGTCGCGGGTCTCCACTTCCAGATCGAGGGCATCCACGTCGGCGAATTTCTTGAACAGCACCGCCTTGCCTTCCATCACCGGCTTGGACGCCAGCGCTCCCAGATCCCCCAGCCCGAGAACCGCCGTGCCATTGGAGATCACCGCCACCAGGTTGCCCCGCGCGGTGTACTCGTGGGCGGTGGCCGGATCGCGGGCGATCTCCCGGCACGGCGCGGCGACGCCAGGGGAATAGGCCAAGGCGAGATCACGCTGCGTGGTCAGAGGCTTGGAGGGTGTGATCTCGATCTTGCCGGGGCGCCCGCTGGCGTGCATCAGCAGGGCTTCGCGGTCGAGGGCGGTCAGCGGTCTGTCATCCATGGGCATGGCGTCGTCGTGCATCTTCATGTCTGGCGGAAAAAGGGAAAGCAGCATGCCGTGCCCAGCGACCGTTGCCCAGGGATATTTCGGCCAGGACCTGGCCGCGGACACACGGGTTCCGCCAGGGAGGACGGGATCCGCGGGCCGTCGAGACGGCCGCGAATCCCGTGTGATGGCGATCACTTCCCGAGCCTTCCCAAGGGCCTAGACTCGCACTATAGCCCGATAGGACCGTGGACGCGCCGAGCCCGGACAGCCTCGCGTGCCCCACTGGTTCGTTTGAGAAGGACAGCGATCATGCATGTCGTCGTTTTCGCTTCGCAAAAAGGGGGGTCGGGCAAGACAACCCTCGCCGGTCACATGGCCGTCATGGCCGACGAGGCCGGGTACGGTCCCGTCGCCATGCTGGATACCGATCCCCAGGGCAGCCTGGCGCAATGGTGGAACGCGCGCCGCGCCGAGACGCCGTTGTTTGTCCGCTCGGCCCTGACCGAACTGCCCGAGACGCTGGCCGCCCTTGAGGAGCGCGGCATCGCCATGGTCGTCATCGACACCCCGCCGGCCATCACCATCGCCATCCGCAGCGTGGTGGAGA
>JANQGN010000718.1 GCA_028277295.1 Rhodospira sp. | reverse complement strand
TGGTTGAGATAACCTCATCCCAAGCGAGCCCCCGCGTCCATACCTTCAGATGGACGCGGTTCCACACCTTACGGCGACGCGGAGCGTCGCCTGGGCGAGCCGAGGGACCTCCATCGTGTCGCGCATCCCTATCCGTTACCTGAGCCCGCTGCCTTGTGGCGGTCGTCACCAAGCGGGGTTGGGCTGGCAGACGATTGTGTCCGACTCCACGACGCACACCACCCGGCGGTTCACGAATCGCTTGCCGTCAAACCAGTATACGCTGCTGCCATAAGAGAGGTAGCCGTTCGTGAAGAGCCCGCAGTCATGGCCGCCCGGGCCGGAGATGCGGGCCTCGCCCTGGCCCCCGGTGACGAAGTCCTCCATCCACCAGACGGCTCCGAAGCGGTCCGTGATCCAGAGGAAGGGGACGCCGTCGATGCTCGATGTCACGAGGCGGTAGGGCGCGCTCTCGGGGACCAGGAAGGGGTGGTCGTCCGGTGACTCGCATCGTTTCTGGGGCGTGATGCCGGGTCCGGGGCCGGCTACGCCTGTCCTGGCGGCGGTCGAGGGTCCGGGTGTCTCCAGCCATGGCCAGGGTGCCTCCAGGGGCGGCAGAAGGCCCAGGGTCCCGAGCGCGCCGACGGTGACGGCGCCACCGAGAGTGAACACCAGGGTGAACCCGGCCAGGGTCCGGATGACCGTGGACCGGCGCCCCGCCGGGCGCCCCGCCGGGCGCGGTGTCGACGGCGCGGCCTGGCTGGGGGCCGCCGCCGAGGTCGCGCGCGCCGGGTTCTGGGCGGCGGACCCCGGCTGGGGCGCCAGGTTCGGCGTCCCGCGCTTCCACGTGGGCACGTGCAGCGGCGCCGCGACCCCGGGGCTGGCCTGCCCCACGCCGTTCGTGGTCTCTGGGTGCCCGGCGCGCGGACCTCTCGGCGACGCGATGGTCTCGGCCGGCGCTTTCGCGGGGACGTCCGGCGCCCCGGGGTCGTCGCGGGCGTCCCGGTCCGGGTCGCGTCCGGTGGCGGGGCGGCGCACCAGCCATTGAACCGCATAGGCGAGATGGGCCAGTCCCAGATACCAGGGGACGATGTACACGGCCCGATCGACGAAGAAGGCAAGGGCGGTGATCGACCCGCCATGGCTGGGCCCCTCGTGGGTGCCCCTCAGCGTCATCCAGGCCGCGATCCCGCCGATGGCGAGCAGCATGACGGCATAGCGGCGCACGACCCCCCCCACGATCACCGGAGCGACCAGGGCGCCGAAGGGTGTCATGGCGGCAACCACCGCCAGCACCACAGCCATGGCGGTCAGATGCAGATGCTCATCACGATGCATGGGTCAGGAACTCGCGTTTTGGACGAGACGAAAATCGACCCCTCAGGGTTTCATGTCAACGAGACCCGAAAAACCCGTGGTTTTGGCGAGGGCGTCGCGGCCGATGTCGCGGCAGGGATCATCCCGGGACCTCGCCTCGCCCTGGCACCCGCCCACGATCATGGTCCGAAAAACGCTTGACTCCCAGACGCGCCCGCGTAGATTAGCGCGCTCCCGGGGAGGCGCGGTGGTGCCACCGCCGGACCCTGTTCGTATCCCCAAGTTCCGTGTCTTATTGTCCCGACGGGTGGCGTGATGTTCGCAGTGATCAAGACCGGCGGCAAGCAGTACAAGGTCGCCGAAAA
>JANQGN010000682.1 GCA_028277295.1 Rhodospira sp. | reverse complement strand
ATCCTGAGGAAGCGGAGCGACCGAAGGATCTCCATCGCGTGCTCCGGTCCTCTCGGAAGGCGCTTCTTAAACGATCGTCCATCCGAGTTCGGAGCCCTGGCGGCAATCCGGATCCGATTGTCTGGGCTCGCCGCCTGTGGCAAACAGGGGCGCCCACCGTTGGAGACACGGAATGTCGCCCCTCGACGTCCCTCGTCCACTGGGCGTCGGCATGGTCGCCGTCGCCCTGGGCGTGGCAGCTTGTGCGCAGGCGCCCGCGCCCGCTTCTCACCCGAGCGGACCCATGCTCATCTCAGCTGCCGCGTCGGCACCGGCGCCGCCGTCCCGTCCAACGCCTTGGGTGGCGACCGAAACGGCGTTCGGACGCTGGCTAGACGGCGTGAAGGCCGAGGCTGTGGGGCGTGGCGTTCGACCGATCACCGTTGACCGGGCGTTCACTGGATTAACAATCAACGCCAGGGTGATTGAACTCGATCGCCGCCAGCCAGAGTTCACAAGCACCTTCTGGCGCTATTTCGACAGCGCGGTATCCGAGACGCGTGTCGCGAACGGCCGGGCGATGGTGGCGCGCCATCGTCCGCTGCTGGCCCGGGTGTCGCGCGAGACGGGCGTGCCGGCCGAGGTTCTGGTCGCGTTTTGGGGTATCGAGACCAACTATGGAGGCAACACCGGCGGCTTCAATGTCATCGAGGCCCTGGCCACCCTGGCCCATGACGGACGGCGCGGGGCGTTCTTCCGCGACCAGTTGATCACGGCGCTGGAGATCCTCGACGAGGGACACATCTCACCGGCAGCCATGCAAGGCTCCTGGGCCGGCGCCATGGGCCAGATGCAATTCATGCCCACCACCTTCCGCGACCATGCCGTGGACGGTTCAGGGGACGGCCGCAAGGATATCTGGACATCATTGCCGGACGCCTTCGCCTCCGCCGGGGCCTTTCTGTCACGCCTCGGCTGGCGTGCCGGCGAAGGCTGGGGGCGGCAGGTGCGTTTGCCGGCGGGGTATGATTACGCCCTCTCCGGGCTGGGACACTGGCAGCCACTGGCCACCTGGGCGGCGATGGGCGTGACCCGGGCCGACGGCGGGCCGCTGCGAGTGGAGGACGGCCGGACCGCCGCGCTGGTGCTGCCGGCCGGTTACCGAGGTCCGGCTTTCCTGGTCACCGACAATTTCCGCGTCATCATGCGGTGGAACAACGCCAGCGTCTACGCCCTGGCGGTTGGGCATCTGTCCGACCGTGTCGCCGGGCGGGGACCGTTGATCGGGGTGTTCGACCGCGACCAGATGCCCCTTCGCCACAGTGACGTCGAGGCGATGCAGGGCTTGCTGAACAGGCTCGGCTATGAGGCTGGGCCTCCGGATGGCCGTGTGGGACCGAACACGCGGGCGGCCATCAAGCGTTTCCAGGCGGCGCGGGGCCTGCCGGCCGACGGCTATGCCGACCCGGTCCTGCTTGACCGCCTGCGTCGCGCGGCCGCCGGCCAGGAACCGTTCTGACCAGGACCGGGGAGGGGAGGGGAGGGCGGCACGGCGGGCGTGTCGCGAAAGGGCGGGGACCTCCAGTCGGTATGAGGCGCGAACAGGCATGCTCACCCGTGTGAGCAGTGCCCATCCAGCGTTTTTCAAGTGGGTTGCCAGGACTCCCCAAAACGGGTACAGTGCAGGCTATTGTACAACACTCGACAGTAATGAGTGAACGCTGTCTTGGGACTGCGCGAGATGCGCGTCAAGTTGCCGCACGCGCCCCGTGTTTAGATTTAATCCAACATGGTGCGGTGCAACAACAAGGAGGCTCCGGCACCATGCGATTCCCTGGGCATAACACCGCACCTGGCGGCGACCATTCCGGACTTCGGGGTCTGTATGGGGTGGCCGTTGGTTTGACGCTGGTGGCGATGGTCTGTCTCGGGGGATGCGCCGAAACCACCCTGGCGGTGAACACCGCCAAAATGGTCGCGCCCGAGGATGGGCGGGACCTGGACACCGGCGGGCGTTACAAGGTGGGGCAGCCTTATAAGGTGCGGGGCCGTTGGTACACCCCGGCCGACGACATGGATTATAACGAAGTTGGCATGGCGTCCTGGTATGGCCCGGGCTTTCATGGCAAGACCACCGCCAATGGCGAGCGCTTCGACCAGAATGCTCTGACGGCGGCCCATCCAACGCTGCCCATGCCCTCCATGGTGCGGGTGACCAATCTGGCCAACGGCCGCTCGGTGGATCTGCGCATCAACGATCGCGGGCCATTCGCCGGCAACCGCATTATCGACGTCTCCAAGCGGGCCGCTGAAATGCTGGGCTTCCGGCGTGAGGGCACGGCGCGGGTGCGCGTCACCATCCTGGCGGACGAAAGCCTCGCCTTGCGCCACGGAGGCCAGGTGCCAACACCCGCCACGGCCCGGACGCGGCCGGCGGTGGTGTCCGGGCAGCAGGTAAGCGGCGTCGGTCAAACCTTTGTGATCGCCAACCGGGACACGACAGCCGGCGCGCGCTGGTACGTCCAGGCGGGGGCGTTCTCCGACCCGGCCAATGCCACCCGCGCGGCGGTTCACCTGGGTGCCCTGGCGCCCACGGCGTTGTCGCCAGTCACCACGAACGCGGGCGCTCATCTGGTGCGGGTACGCCTCGGACCGGTTGACGATGACCGACAGGCCGCCCGTCTGTTGCAGGTGGTCCGCTCCTCCGGGTATCCTGGCGCC
>JANQGN010000551.1 GCA_028277295.1 Rhodospira sp. | reverse complement strand
TCATGGCCACGGCATCGAACCGCAGGCCATCGGTGGTCGCCAGCGCCCGCGCCATGCCGCCATCCTGGATCAGGACCACCAGGCCCTCGGGCGCGTTATCGGTCCCTGGCAGGGGCGCCAGATCGACCACCGCGCCGGGAACCTCCGGGCGGCAGGACGGCGCCAAGGGCGGCGCGCCGAGGGGCATGCGCAAGCCCTCCGGTGTGCAGCGCACGGGCCCCCAGACAACGTCCCACGCGGGCGGATTGGCCTCCGGCCACAGCCGCCACAGGTCGGCGCCGTGCGGCGGCAGACCGGTGCCCTGCTCGGACGGGCAAGGCTGGCGGCCGCTGGCCAGGGCCGGAGACGGCGCGGCCAGATAGACCGCTGGCGGCCAGACCGCCCAGGCCGCCAGATCGGGGACCATGCCGTCGCGACCACCCCCGGCGCCAAGCAGGGGGAACCACGACGGCGCGCCGGCCGGGCTCGTCCAGACCGACACGCCGCGCGGTCCGGCGGCCACCACCATCAGGCCGCCGCCGGCCAGGGGACACGCGGCGGCTGGCGCCTCGTCGGCCGCCAGGCGCAGGCCCTCTGTGGCGAGCGTGGTCCAGCGGGCCGTCGCGCGCGCCCCATCGAGCGACGCCAGGCGCAGCAGGCGGCCGCCGCCCCCCTTCCCCTCAGGCTCGGCGGGCAGCCAGGCCAGCGGTACGGTGCCATCGCCGCCGTGCAGCAGACAGGCCCCATCCGCGGGCGTGTCATCCTCGGCCAACTGCCGCGACAAGGGTCGCGACGGTGCCTCGATGGCGTCCGGATCCACCAGAAGGAGTGCGCGGGCACCCTGACCGTCGACCGCCTGGGCCAGCGCCCGCCCGTCCTCCAGCGCCGCCGCGACCACGTCCACCGCGCCCGGGCGGGTCAGGATCGGGCGCGGCGCGCCCTCAGGGCCGTCCAGGGCCACCGCGATCGCCTCGGTGTCCCCCCCGCTCCCGGCCACACCCCGTACGCCCACGACCAGGGTCAGGTCGCCGACCGGCAGCGCCCGGGCGGCATGCCAGGGAGACGGCCCCGGCAAGGGAACGACGGAAAGAGGCGAGAGGGTCATGGAGGGGCCTCGCGTTTCGGACGATAGGCGCGTCAGGGATGCGCGATCTGGACAGGCGGACCAGTGTCGGGCGTCAGGCGTAGCCAAGCTGGTGGGCCATGTCCTGGAAACTGGCCAGGGTGGGTGCCGGCTGGTCGATCTCGCCACCGTCGATGGCGGCGGCCAGGTCGCCTTGCGACACCCGGCCCGGGCGCAGGGCAGGGCTTCTCATGAACTTGCCGTCGTTGCCGCCACGCGCGCCTGGCGGCCCGGGCCACGCATAGGGCGATGTCTCAGGATGCTTCATGGCCTCGATGGCCTCGGCATCGGTGCGCAGCCCCAGCCATTCGGCGATCTGCGGCAAGGTCCGGTCCGGGTCGGAGAGAACGTCCTCGCCCTTCACCCGCAGCACCTGGCCGGGTGCCATCAGGCGGGTCACCTCCAGGATGTTGCGATGGGCCAGCGCCCAGCCCAGGATCGGCTCCATGGTGGACACCCGGGCACGGTCACCCATGCCCCGGCGCCTGGCCTGGCCATCCAGGAAGTCCGTCAGGGAAGACCGGTTGTTCATGGGGTGGCGGGTCAAATGCAGATAGCGAGCCTTGGGGAAGCAGCGCACCTGCCGCTCCAGGGCGGTCAGATGCAGGGTGTCGCCAGGGCTTTTCTCCACCACCACCCGATGCTCGCCAAGATGATCCCAGGTGGCCTGGGTCACCTCGCGAAACACATCGGCGACGTCCCGGTCCACGTTGTCATGGACCCAGGCGGCGGCCTGCCGCACCCCGGGACCGGCCTGGCCCCCGAAGCGGACCTCGGCCAGCAGCCGCAAAAGCCCCGGTGGGCCGTTGAGTCGCCGGCGCAGGCGCTCCATCCGCACCACCTCGCCCAGGGTCTCGCCCCGAAAGAGGTGTAACTCCGGAAAGCCGTACATCTGTGGGTGCTGCCCGATCATGGTGGAGACCACCGACGAGAACGAACGCGGCGGGCTCAGGACGAACAGCACGTCGGGCATGGCACGGATCCGCTGGGTTTCGGGGAAGGACGCGGAGTCAAGCAGGCTCATTCAGAGCCTGTCAAGAGCAGCCGCATGAAGGTGCCGTCTTCCCACGACGAGTCGCCCCGTGCCGATCCGGACAGCCGCGCCACCACCAGGCGCAGCGACGGAATCACATAAAGGCGATGGTCCCCCTTGCCGGCGGCCATGAGCAGATCGCCAGGCACACCGCCCGAGAAGTCAATGTCCTCGATGTCGCGGATGCCCTTGATGCGGGCCTCGGCGTCGGCCGGCATGGGGTTGTTCAGCCAGACCGTGAGACCATAGCGGGGGTTGACGGCGCTGGGGCGGGTCAACTCGGTCATCAGCGGCGCCGGGATGAGCTGACGTCCGCCGGCCCAGCCCCGATTGACCACAAGCTGGCCGAACTTG
>JANQGN010000490.1 GCA_028277295.1 Rhodospira sp. | reverse complement strand
CCGAGACTTTCCGGACGGCTTCTAAGGCGCGAAGGTGGCGATGAAGTAGCCGGCGGCGACGGCGGTGCCGATCACGCCGGCCACGTTTGGTCCCATGGCATGCATGAGCAGGAAGTTGCCGGGGTCCGCGCGTTGGCCCTCCACCTGCGAGACGCGCGCCGCCATGGGCACGGCCGACACGCCGGCCGAGCCGATCAGCGGGTTGATCTTATTCTCGCGGATGAACAGGTTCATGGTTTTCGCCATGAGCACGCCAGCGGCGGTGGCGATGCCGAAGGCCACAATGCCAAGGGCCAGAATCTTCAGCGTTTCCGCCTGCAGGAAGCGTTCGCCGGTCATGGTGATGCCGACGCTGGTCCCCAGGAAGATGGTGACGGCGTTGATGATGTCGTTCTGCGCGGCCTTGGAGAGACGCTCGGTCACGCCGCATTCGCGCAGGAAGTTGCCCAGCATCAGCATGCCGATCAGGGCCGCCGCCGCCGGCACCAGCAGGATGACCAGGACGGTCACCATCAGGGCGAAGATCAGCTTCTCCAGTCGCGAGACCTGACGCAGGGAGCGCATGCGGATCTTGCGCTCCTCCTCGGTGGTCAAGGCCCGCATCACCGGGGGCTGCAAGAGGGGCACCAGGGCCATGTAGCTGTAGGCGGCCACGGCGATGGGGGCCAGCAGCTCCGGGGCCAGTTTGTTGGCCAGGAAGATGGAGGTTGGTCCGTCGGCGCCGCCGATGATGCCGATGGCCGCCGCTTCCTGGCTGGTGAAGCCGATGGCCACGGCGCCCATGAAGGTGGCGAACACGCCGAACTGCGCCGCCGCCCCCAGCAACAGGGTGCGGGGGCTGGCGATCAGGGGACCGAAGTCCGTCAACGCGCCCACGCCCAGGAAGATCAGGGGCGGGAAGATCTCCAGGTGCACGCCTTGCTGAATGTAATAGAACAGGCCGCCCGGATGGTCGCCAACCGGCTCATTGACCAGACCCGTGGCCTCGAGGGGCAGGTTGGCCAGCAGGGCACCGAAGGCGATGGGCACCAGCAGCAGCGGCTCGAACTGCTTGTACACCGCAAGATACATCAGCCCGCAGACCACGACCCACATGACCATCATGCGCCATGTGACATCGCCGATGGCGGTCAACTCGAACAGTTGGTTGAAGGTTTCCATGAACGCCGCTCTCCCTTCGGTTGGTCCGGTCCCGCGTGTCGTCTTGGGCTCGGCTTACGAGAGGGACAGCAGCACCTGGCCTTCGGCCACGCTTTGCCCGGCCTGGGCGGACACGGCGGAGACGGTGCCCGCGCTCGGCGCCTGGATGGGTGTGTTCATCTTCATGGCCTCCAGCATGACAAGCTGCTGTCCGGCGGCCACGGTGTCGCCTACCTTGACATCCACGGAAACCACCGTGCCCGCCAAGGGGCTGACCACGTCACCAGCGCCAGCGGCCGCCGGTGGTGGAGTGGTCGGTGCGGGAGCGGCCGGCGCGGGCGCGGGCGCCGTGCGAACTGGCGCGGCGGCCGCCACCGGGGCCGCTGGGCGGGTTGGGGTGGCGCCGTCGTCGTCGAGAACCTCGACGGTCACGTCATAGGCCGTGCCGTCCACGGTGATACGCAGAGTCTTCATGAGATCGGGTCCCCCCGGTGAGTTATTCAGGGCGTGAGTGGATTTGGGCCCGCGTGAGGCCAGGAATGACGCCGCCCCACTCGCCTTGCAGGCGGTGGGACTGGAAGGTCTCAAGGCGTCCCTGGCTGGTCCATTGGGATGCCTCCAGCGGGGGCGCCTGGACACGCAGGATGCGCACCGGTCGGTCAAACACCGCCGCCGCGGCGGTGGCGATGGCCGCCAGATGATGCGGCGGCATGGTCCCTGGCGTCGGTGTCTGTGGGGCGGGCGTGGCCGGTGCGGTCGCCTGCGCGGCCTCGGCGGCGCGACGGTCCTGGGCGCGGGCCTTGAACCTTTCCACGGCCTTGAACGCCAGGCCGGTGATCGAGCAGGTGCCCCACAACGTGGTCAGCACCGCCATCACGACCAGGATGCCGATCAACAGGATCGTCAATCCCTCGATCATGCGTGGTCCTCCCTGGGGAGCGCCCGCCGCCAAACGGGCGCCGGGCGCAATGCGTCGTGCCGCGCGCGTTCGCCCTTGATGGGCGTGCGCGCGGGCGTGGGGCTTAAAGCGGAATGTTGCCGTGCTTCTTCGGCGGCCGGGTCTCGCGCTTGGACAGGAGGGTTCGGAGGGCCAGGGCGACGCGGGCGCGAGTCTCGGCTGGCGTGATCACGTCGTGAATGAACAGCTTGCCGGCCGAGATGTAGGGCGAGGCGAAGTGCGCGCGGTACTCGTCGGCCAACTCCCGGGAGCGGGCGACGCGGTCGTCGGCCTTCTCCAGGTCACCTCGGTAGAGGATGTTCACCGCGCCGTCGGCGCCCATGACCGCGATCTCGGCGGTCGGCCAAGCCAGCACCAGGTCGGCGCCCATGTCGCGGCTGCACATGGCCAGATAGGCGCCGCCATAAGCCTTGCGCATGATGATGGTGATCTTGGGCACGGTGGAGGCGCCGTAGGAGAACAGCATCTTGGCGCCGTGGCGGATGATGCCGCCGCGCTCCTGGCGCACACCCGGCAGGAAGCCGGGAACGTCCACCAGGTTAACGATGGGGATGCCGAAGGCATTGCAGAAGCGGATGAAGCGCGCGCCCTTGTCGCTGGCGTCGATGTCCAGGCAGCCGGCCAGTTCCTTGGGCTGGTTGGCGATATAGCCCACCACCATGCCGGCGATGCGCCCGAAGCCAACCACGATGTTCTTGGCGAAGTCGCGCTGCACTTCCATGAAGCTGTCGGGGTCCGACAGGCCGGTGATCACGTCCTTGACGTCGAACGGCGTCTTTCCCGATTCGGGAACGATGTCGTCCATGGCGGGGTCTTCGTGCAGGTCCAGTTCCGGCGCGATACTGTGCGGCGGCTCGCTCATGTTGTTGGACGGCAGGTAGGACAGCAGCTGGCGCACAATGGCCACCGCGTGGTCTTCGTTCTCGGCCACGAAGTGAATGTTCCCGGAGACGCTGGCGTGCACGTCGGCGCTGCCGATCTCGGCCTTGCTGGTGGCCTGACCGGTGACGCCGCGAATCACCTCGGGGCCGCAGATGAACATCTCCGCGCTGTCGCGGATCATGATGATGAAGTCCATCAACGCCGGGGAATAGGCCGCGCCACCGGCGCAGGGTCCGGAGATGACGGCGATCTGCGGCACCACGCCCGAGAGGCGGACGTTGCGGTTGAACACCTGGCCGTAACCGGACAGGGCCATGACGCCTTCCTGGATGCGGGCGCCGCCAGAATCATTGAAGCCAACGACGGGAACACCGCCGACCTCGGCCTGATCCATGATCATGCTGATCTTCTCGGCGTGCATCGTGCCCAGGGAGCCACCGGCGACGGTGAAGTCCTGGCTGAAGGCGGCGACCGGGCGGCCATCCACATAGCCAACGCCCGTGACCACGGCGTCCCCCGGCAGGTCCTTGCCCTCCATGCCGAACTGGCGGCTTTCGTGCTGGGCGTGCTGGCCGTATTCCTGGAACGTGCCCTCGGTGAAAAGCTGTGCCAGCCTTTCCCGGGCCGTCCAGAGACCCTTGGCGTGGCGAGCCTCCACTCTTTTCTTGCCGCCGCCGGCCACGGTGGCCTTGCGGCGGCGTTCCAGTTCCTCGACGGCCTGCTTGTTGATCGGCATGGCGGCATCCCTTTCGATGGCGGCGGCGGGCAGTATAAGCGAGGCTACCCGGGGGTCGTCCACAGCACACTCCGTGAACATCCGGTCGAGAGGCGGATAGAGTCTGTCCAGGGCACGGTTCTGGGAGATCGATGCCGGATCATTTCGCGCTTGCGAACGCAATTTGGCCCTTTGGCCCACCGCGCAGGCGGACAGGCCCGAGGGGCTCCGCCGAACGGCGCGTTCACGCAACAGAATAACGTCCAGAGGCGAAACTGGATAATGGTCTTGCGTTTTGTGATGCTGCGCCGCATTGTCACTCTCGGCGCCGCACAGTAGGCAGGAATTGAAAGTCCGGCCAAGCCGTGCGCGCAAAGACAGAAACACCCCGTCGACCCCACCGCGCTCCGCATGGTCCGTTCACAACCATGCCGGGGGCGGCGCGATGCCACCGCAGGGACCTTGGAGACATGCAGCACATTATCCGCCAGCTCGATGCCAAGCGCGTCCAGGCCCGCCTGGGCGGTGGACAACGGCGAATCGATGCCCAACACGCGCGTGGCAAGCTGACGGCGCGGGAGCGCATCGACCTCTTGCTCGATCCCGGCTCCTTCGAGGAGTGGGACATGTTCGTCGAGCACCGGTGCACCGAGTTTGGCATGGGCGAGAGCCGGGTGCCGGGCGACGGCGTGGTCACCGGGCACGGCACCATCAACGGCCGCCTTGTGTTCGTGTTCTGTCAGGATTTCACGGTGTTCGGGGGCTCGCTGTCCATGGCCCACGCCGAGAAGATCTGCAAGATCATGGATCAGGCCATCAAGGTGGGCGCGCCGGTCATCGGCCTGAACGATTCCGGTGGTGCCCGTATCCAGGAAGGCGTTGACAGTCTGGCCGGTTACGCCGAGGTGTTCCAGCGTAACGTGAACGCGTCCGGCGTGGTGCCGCAGATCTCCATGATCATGGGGCCCTGCGCGGGCGGGGCGGTCTATTCTCCGGCCATGACCGATTTCATCTTCATGGTCGAGGATACCTCGAACATGTTCGTCACCGGTCCCGACGTGGTCAAGACAGTGACCCACGAACAGGTGACGTCCGAGGAACTGGGCGGCGCGCTGACCCACACCGGCAAGTCTGGCGTGGCCGACCTGTCCTTTCCGAACGACGTGGAAGCGATGTTGAGCTTGCGCCGCTTCTTCGACTTCCTGCCAGCCAGCAACCAGGAGGCGCCCCCGGTCAAGCCGACCGAGGATCCTCACGATCGCATCGAGGACTCGCTCGACACGCTGATCCCGGACAATCCGAACAAGCCCTACGACATGAAGGAACTGATCGAGAAGGTCGTGGACGAGCACGACTTCTTCGAGATCGCGCCGCGCTACGCCGCCAACATCATCACCGGCTTCGCCCGCATGGAGGGCCGCACGGTGGGGATTGTCGCCAACCAGCCCATGGTGCTGGCCGGGTGCCTTGACATCGACAGTGCTCGCAAGGGGGGGCGTTTTGTCCGCTTCTGCGATGCCTTCAACATCCCCATCATTACCTTCGTGGACGTGCCCGGTTTCCTGCCCGGTGTCTCTCAGGAGTATGGCGGCATCATCAAGCATGGCGCCAAACTTCTGTACGCCTATGCCGAGGCGACGGTGCCCAAGATGACCGTGATCACGCGCAAGGCCTATGGAGGTGCGTATGTGGTGATGGCGTCCAAGCATCTGCGGGGGGATATCAGCTACGCCTGGCCGTCGGCGGAGATCGCCGTCATGGGCCCGAAGGGCGCGGTGGAGATCATTTTCCGCAAGGACCTGGACGACGCCGAGAAGATCGCCCAGCGCACCGAGGAATACCGCACGCTGTTCGCCAATCCGTTCGTGGCCGGCGCACGCGGCTTCATCGATGATGTCATCATGCCGCGCAACACCCGCAAGCGTCTTTGCAAGGGCTTGGCGATGCTGCGCAACAAGGATGTGAAGAACCCCTGGCGCAAGCACGGCAACATTCCGTTGTGACGCCCCTCGCGGATCGCTCAACTCACGCCAGACTCTTCAGCAAGCTCCAGGGACCGCCATGTTCAAGAAGATCCTGATCGCCAACCGCGGGGAAATCGCCTGCCGCGTTATCAAGACCGCGCGCCGCTTGGGCATTCAGACCGTGGCCGTCTATTCCGACGCTGATGCCGATGCGTTGCACGCGCAGATGGCCGACGAGCGGGTTCACATCGGTCCTGCGCCCTCCGCCGAAAGCTATCTGGTTATCGAGCGCATCGTTCAGGCGTGCAAGGACACCGGGGCCGAGGCCGTGCATCCGGGCTACGGATTCCTGTCCGAGAACAAGGCCTTTCAGGTGGCCCTGGCCGAGGCCGGCATCGCTTTCATTGGCCCCGATGCCCGGGCCATCGAGGCCATGGGCGATAAGATCGAGTCCAAGAAGCTGGCCAAGGAGGCGGGGGTCAACACCGTTCCCGGCTACATGGGTGTCATCCAGGACGCGGACGAGGCCGTGCGCATCGCCGAGGAGATCGGCTTCCCCGTCATGATCAAGGCCTCGGCGGGCGGGGGCGGCAAGGGGATGCGCGTCGCCCACGATGCGGCGGCCGCCCGCGAGGGCTTTCTGTCGGCGACCAATGAAGCCCGCTCCAGCTTCGCCGACGACCGGGTGTTCATCGAGAAGTTCGTGGAGCAGCCGCGCCATATCGAAATCCAGGTGCTGTCCGACGGCAGCCACTGCATCCACCTGGGCGAGCGCGAATGCTCGATTCAGCGGCGCCACCAGAAGGTCATCGAGGAGGCGCCGTCGCCCTTCCTCACCCCCGAGGTGCGGGAGCGGATGGGCGCCCAGGCTGTCGCCCTGGCCAAGGCCGTGGATTACAAGAGCGCCGGCACGGTCGAGTTCATTGTCGACGCTCACCAGAACTTCTACTTCCTGGAGATGAACACCCGCCTGCAGGTGGAACACCCGGTGACCGAGATGATCACCGGCCAGGATCTGGTGGAATGGATGATCCGCATCGCCGCCGGCGAGCCGCTGACGTTGGCCCAGGACGAGGTGCGCTTCAAGGGCTGGGCCATCGAAAGCCGCATCTATGCCGAGGACCCGTTCCGCAACTTCCTGCCCTCCATCGGCCGCCTGACCCGCTTCATGGCGCCCGATGAGGAACAGGGCCTGATCCGTGTCGATACCGGCGTCATGGAAGGCGGCGAGATCAGCATGTTCTATGACCCCATGGTCGCCAAGCTGATCGCCTGGGGGGGGACGCGCGATCTGGCCATCCGCCACATGCGCCGGGCGCTGGATGCCTTCTATATCCGGGGGGTGTCCCACAACATCCCATTCCTGGCGTCCGTGATGGGCAAGGATCGGTTCGTTCGCGGTGCCCTGACGACCGGCTTCATCGCCGAGGAGTATCCCGACGGGTTCCACCTGGCCGACCTGCCGCCGGAGGATCCCACCATCCTGGTGGCCGTGGCCGCCTGCGTGCACCGCAAGAACGTGGCGCGTGACGCCCGGATCTCCGGCCAGATGCCGGGTCATGAAAAGGGGGTGCGCGATGACTGGGTGGTGCGGCTCGGCGAGGGCAATCACCCGGTGACGGTGACGCCCATGGAAGACGGCTTCCGTGTGGTGGTGGACGAGGAGCCCATGGTCATCCGCACCGACTGGCGCCTCGGGCAGTCGCTGTTCCGCTGCGAGATCAACGGCCATCCCGAATGTGTGCAGATCGACCGCGAGGGCGTGGGCTACCGTCTGTTCCACGCTGGCGCCACCGACCGGGCGGTGGTGATGACTCCCCTGGCCGCCGACTTCGCGGCGCTGATGCCCAAGAAGCAGCCGCCGGACCTGTCCAAGTTCCTGTTGTCGCCCATGCCGGGCCTGCTGGTGTCGCTGGCGGTGGAGGAAGGCCAGGAGGTGAAGGCCGGCGAGCCCCTGGCGGTGGTCGAGGCCATGAAGATGGAGAACATCCTCAAGGCCGAGCGCGATGGCACCGTGGGTGCGTTGCGCGCCAAGCCTGGCGACAACCTGGCGGTGGATCAGGTCATCCTGGAGTTCGATTGAGTGCTGGACGGGGCGGGCTGCCGCGCGTGGCCCGTCGTCATACCACCGGCATCGTTTCGGCAAGCCGCCCGCCCAGGCGCAAGGGCTGGATCCGGGTGGCCTTGCCGGTCGTGTCGTCGGTGTCGATCAGCACGCCGCAGACCGTGGCTGGACCGCCGGCCGGCTGGAGGCGCTCGGTGGGCATCTTGCGGGTGAAGCGGAGCGTGGCGGGCCCCTTGATCATGCCGATCACCGAATCGTAGTCGCCGCACATGCCGGCGTCGGTCTGGCAGGCGGTCCCCCCGGGCAGAATCTGGGCGTCCGCCGTCGGCACGTGCGTATGACTGCCCAGCACCATGGAGACCTTGCCGTCCAGGTGATGGGCCATGGCCATCTTCTCGCTGGTGGCCTCGGCGTGCATGTCCACCAGGATAGCCTCGGCGCCACGTCCGGGTGGGCCGGCCAGTGGTGCGGCGGCGATCTCACGCAGCGCCACGGCAAAGGGATCGTCAAGCGGATCCATGAACAGACGGCCCATGACCTGAACGACCAGAAGTCGCCGTCCCGCCGGGTCCGTGACCAAGGCGCTGGTCCCGCCCGGGGTGCCGGGGGGGTAGTTCGCGGGGCGAAGCAGGCGCGAGTCGCCGCCAATATGGCCGATGATCTCGCGCTGATCCCACACGTGATTGCCCGTTGTGAGCACGTCCACGCCGGCGTCGTAGAGGTCCTGGCAGATCCGCGCGGTGATGCCGAAGCCATGGGCGGCGTTCTCGCCACAGGCCACGACCACGTCAAGGCTCAGCGTCCGGCGGAGATCGGGCAGGCGTTCGCACACCGCGTCGCGTCCCGTGCGGCCGACGATATCACCCAGGTAGAGCACACGCATGGTCAGAAGTCTCCTGGGTCGGGCCGGATGAGGTCGCGCTCGGTGGCGATGGCCGGCAGGCGGACGTCATGGGGCTCGACTGGAAGGCCACCGTCCGCCGCGCCGATCTCCTGGACAGCGAAGGCCAGCCCAAGGGCCACTGTGGCGGGCGCCAGCTCGGTGGCGCGCCGCAGGCAACGGTCATAGTACCCACCGCCGTAGCCCAGGCGGGCGCCCGTGCGGTCGAAACCGACCAGCGGAACGAGCAGCCAGTCCGGGGTGATTTCGGGCGCGGACGGGGCAGGTTGGCGAGTCTTGAAGGGGCCGGGAACGAGGCTGCCCGGGTCGCCGTCCCACGTCCGGAAGCTCAACATGGGGGGCGCATCCGGCGGCGGGGTGACAGGCAAGGCCAGGCAATGTCCCTTTTGCGCCAATGCCTCCAGCAACGGGCGCGGATCCAACTCGCCACGGATCGGCCAGTAACCGGCGACGACAGCCCCAGGGGGCGGCGCCATGGCCTCCAGGATCAGGTCGCGCACGCTCAGCGCGGCCGCCTCGGCTTCGACGCCCGCGACCGTCCGACGCCGCGCCAACAGGCGGACGCGCAGGCTCGCCTTTTTCTCGGCATCGCGGTTAGTGGCGGGAGGCGTGGGCTCGGAAGCGGACTGGATCACGGTGGGCCTTGCGCGGCCGGCCGACGATGTCGGCCCCATCATGGGTCGACGAAGACAGGGGCAGACGAAGACTGGGGTCGACGAAGACAGGGGCAGACGAAGACTGGGGCCGATGGAAAGAGAGGCGGTGGCACGGAACCGTTCCTCATGCATCGAGAACAGCCCGAAACGTGTGTGAAGCCACCCTGGCCGTCGGCGGTGCGACCTCCACATGGGCCGCGGCAACGAAGTGGGCGCCGTGTGGCGGGACCTGGGTCCCGTCAGGGACAGCTCCCATATTTGATCTATCGCCCCCGGGAGTGTGCGTGCCTAACGCACCGGGCAGCCTCACTCGGAGGAGTCTAGGGGCGCTCCAGTCGCTCCGCAAGGCCCTCGATGCGCCGGGCCATCGAGTCAATGACCTGGGCGGCGCGATCCTCGGCGTCGTCCCGCAGCCGTTCCTCGGCCTCGGCCTGGTCCGCGGCCTGCCCCACGGCGTCCAGTCGGGCGCGGACCTGATCGCGCTCCCGCGTGACCTCGGCCAGTTCGTCGGCGAGTGTCAGGCCCACCATGACCATCAACAGCCCTTCGCTCACATGTCCCAGTCGGCCGGCAAGCGCGCGTGCCTTGGCGTCCAGGTCGCTGCCGAGCGCCGCGACATGGTCTTCCTCGCCGGACCCGCAGGTGATGCGATAGTCCCGGCCATTGATGGTCAAGGTCACATGGGCCATTGCCGCGCTACTCCTTCAGCAGGGCCCGCAGGCGTGACACGGTGCCGTCCAGGCGCCCATTCACCTCGGTGACCACATCGCGCAACTGAGCATATTCGCCGCGCAAGGAGTCGTACTCTCCGCGTAACCCGGCGATGTGCTGGTCCAGCCGCGTTTGCGTCTCGGCGGCCTCGACCTGCCGATCCGCATAGGCGACCAAGGCCGTATCCAGCCGATCGATGGCCCTGCCCAGGGCCTGGAGAGCCGACTCAACCCGCTGCACCGCGCCCGTTCCTTCCTGCCGCCGCCGGCCATGTCGATCGCCGCCCATGCCCGATGCGGGAAGCGACCATTTTTCTTATCGAATTCAGGTCACTATTGTGCCTTTCTGTGAATACGACTGAGAATAGGGCGAGCGGGGACCCTCGTCAATGGTGCGCGCTTCCGATCGTTCATCGTCTCGCCTGGGGAAACACGCCGGGATGGCCGGACTCCGATGGCTGCGGGTGCATGGGCTCGCCCAGGCGCGGGCGGCGCGGGCGGCGTGGCCAGCCCATGCCGGGCCATTGCCCCTGGTCGGTCCCCAAGGGGCCGCGGAAACACTGGGGCCGGGCTGGCCACGGGCGATGCGGGATGGGCTGATCCCTCAGCCAGGTGAGGATACCCCGCCTGGCCGCGCGTGTTCCGTTCTGCTCGCCGTGGACTGTGGCGCGGCGGTCGGGTTCGCCCTGGCGGTGCTCGACGACTGGGCGGAGACGGACACGGAGGCGGTGAGCCTGGTGGTCGCCCTCGCCGACTCGGTGCCGGAGGTGGCTCGCGCGGCGGTTTCGGATCGCGCCGAGGCCCGCCGGGTCGCCGTTGTTGATGCGGGTGTGCTGCGGATTTTGGATGTGGAGCCCGAGGCATCGCCCGTCATGATGGTGGAACAGGCTCGCGCCCTGGCGTCGACACAAAAACGGTGAACGGCCGCCACGCTGGACGGCATGACCCACGCGTGCCCGATACCTCAACGAGTTGGGGCGGGGCGTTGATGTGCATTGCGAGGGTTGGACCTCGGCATTCCAAGGCGCGGCGCCCGTGGCTGGGTGCCAGCGGTCACGGCTTTTGGTAAAATAAGTTCCTCAACGGTGGAGATGCCGGGCCGGCGGTCCGGCCGTGCCGGCATGCCCCACCCGCAGTGGGAGGGCCTTGTCATGACCTCCGTCCTGACCACCATGGCGGTCGGCGCTGTGTCCCTTGGCGTCGCGCTCGGAGTCGCCACGCCGGCCGGTTTTTCCGGCCTCGACCGCGCCGCCGAGGCCGATCGCACCGCTATGATAACGGCGGTGGATCGCATCCCCGTTACCTTCGCGATGTCGCCTCCAAGCCTGTCGGGGGCCGAGCTTTGTGATGCCGCGATGATCGATGTGGCGATTGGCGCGCCGGTGCCGGCGCGGGCCGCGCCCTGTCTGCGTGCCGTCATGCTGGAGGCCGCGGCCGGCGGTCCCGTGATGGCCATGCCGACGCCGGAGACCTGCGAGGCGCTGCTGCCCGCCCTGGCGGTGGGTGTGCCGGTGACCCTGGGCGTGGGGGTGCCCTGTGTGGAGACCTACGTCCTGACCCAGGGCGAGCAAATGGCGCAACGATAGGGCACCGGATCGGTCATCCGCGCTGGAAGCCATGGGCCGTGGACAAGCTCCATGGTTCCGCTTACATCCTCGCCCATGATGAACAGCAGCGATATCCCCCGTGCCCAACCGCGGGTCCGTGTCATCGGCGGTGGTCTGGCCGGCAGCGAGGCGGCCTGGCAGTGCGCTCGCCATGGCCTGTCCGTCGATCTGGTGGAAATGCGTCCTCTGCGCGCCACCGAGGCCCATGTCACGGATGGGTTGGCGGAGCTTGTGTGCTCCAACTCTTTCCGCTCCGATGACGCCGAAGGCAACGCGGTTGGCCTTCTGCATGCCGAGATGCGGCGGTTGGACTCGCTGATCATGGCCTGTGCCGATGCCCATCGGGTTCCGGCCGGCGGGGCGCTGGCGGTCGATCGCGAGGCGTTCTCGCGCGCCGTTCAGGCCCGCCTGGAGGCTCATCCGCGACTCGCGGTAACGCGCGCCGAGGTGAGCAGCCTGCCCGATCCCGCGAGCGGTTCGGCGATCGTCGCCACGGGACCGCTGACCGCCGCGCCCCTGGCCGAGGCCATCCGCGGGGAGACGGGGGAAGCCCATCTCGCGTTCTTCGACGCCATCGCGCCGATCGTTCATCGGGACAGCATCGATATGGACGTGGCGTGGTTTCAGTCCCGCTACGACAAGGGCGACGGCGCCGACTACATCAACTGCCCGCTGGATGGGGAGCAATACGACGCGTTTCTTGATGCCTTGCTGGCCGCCGAGACCGTGGCGTTCAAGGATTGGGAGGGCACACCCTACTTCGAAGGGTGCCTGCCGATCGAGGTCATGGCCGAACGCGGGCGCGAGACCCTGGCCCACGGTCCCATGAAGCCGGTGGGCCTGACCAATCCGCGCCAGCCGGATCGCAAGCCCCATGCCGTGGTGCAACTGCGCCAGGACAACGCCTTGGGAACGCTGTACAACATGGTGGGTTTTCAGACCAAGCTGCGTCATGGCGAGCAGGCGCGCATCTTCCGGATGATTCCCGGCCTGGAGCGGGCCGAGTTCGCGCGTCTGGGCGGTATCCACCGCAATACGTTCCTGAATAGCCCACGCCTGCTGGACCCCGTTTTGCGGCTGAAGAGCCGTCCACACATCCGTTTCGCGGGACAGATCACCGGGTGCGAAGGGTACGTGGAAAGCGCCGCCG
Organism: Rhodospira sp.; assembly: GCA_028277295.1. Lineage (GTDB taxonomy): Bacteria > Pseudomonadota > Alphaproteobacteria > Rhodospirillales > Rhodospirillaceae > Rhodospira. The sequence continues at coordinate 2,988 of JANQGN010000490.1, read as the reverse complement.
TGGGGCTGCTGGCCGGGCTGTTCGCCAGTGCCGAGGGGCTGGGTGCCGATCCGCGACCGCCGCCCGTCACCACCGCGCTGGGGGCCTTGCTGGCCCACATCACCACACCCGCGCCCGCTGGCGGCTTCCAGCCGATGAACGTTAACTTCGGCCTGTTTCCGGAGTTGCCGCCGGAGATGACGCGGGTGGGCAAGCGCAATCTGCGGGGGCGGGAGCGCAAGGCGCAATACGGCCGGCGGGCGGCGGCGGACCTGGGAGCGTGGATGCAACAGCTTCCAACGCCGCCGGTGGCGACATGAGGGCGGGCCGCCGGCGCGGTCAGTCCAGAGTTTTCGGCGCCCGCCAATACATCGAGAACGCCCGCCTATTTGATATCGAAGAAAGTCTTCGTCGCGATCCGTGTCGGAGGGCTCGGGATTTGCTTTAGGGGATGCACCGGCCTCCGACATAGGCGGGGTTTCGCTCCAGTTTCCGGCACAGGCGCAGGTCGGCGCCGCCCTCGGCACCGTCGCCGCTCAGCCAGATGCGCAGGTCCTGAAAGCTGAAGTAGGGCACGACGGTGGGCTGGTTGGCCATCATCGCCTTGCCGATGTCGTTGATCCTGGTCAGGCAGGTTTCGGTCACCAATGTCATGTCCGGGCTGCTCGCCCGGAACATGGCGGTCGAGCGCCGGTTGGAATCCTCGCAGTGCCCCTGCGAGTCATAGAAAAAGTCCACCAGGTTGTAGAAGGCGCCGTTGGCCATGCGGAACTTCTGATAGCGATGGATGTCCACGCCGCCCTGGGCCAGGGCGCCATCGCTCGCCGTCATGGCCACCGTTCCCAGCATCGCCACGATCACGGCACCGGTGAGCATGGCACCGCCCCGGGGGCGATCGGACGCCCCCGCCCGCGACGATGTGTTCCTATGACGCGCCCCGTTGCTCATGACGCTTTGTGCGTCTGCTGGCCACTGTGCGCCGATCGCTCCGGCGTGTTTTGCAGGTCCAGGATCAGTTCGACCACATCGTCCTCCACCATGCCCGCGCGCTCGAACCCCAGGTTCTCACAGAAATGCAGCATGCGGGTATTGTCCTTGAGTACCTGACCGACCATGAACTTGGTGCCGCGCGACCGGCAATAGCGGATCATCTTTTCCAGCAGCGCCACCCCCAGGCCGGAGCCCTTCAGGTCGGACCGCACGACGATCGAGAATTCGGTGCGGTCGTTGTTGGAATCGGTGACCGTGCGGACCACGCCCAGCGTTTCCTCCTCGCCGTCGCCCTCGGTGTCCGCGCGGGCGATGAAGGCCATCTCCCGTGCGTAGTCGATTTGCGTCAACCGGGCCATCTGATCGTGTGGCAGTTCCTTCACCAGCCCGAAGAAGCGGAAGCGGATGTCCTCCGGCGTCAACCGTGAGACGAACTCGTAATGCTTCGGTTCATCCTCCGGCCGGATCGGCCGCAGCAATGCGACCTGTCCGTTGTTCATCGTGAATTTCTCTTCCAACTCCTTGGGATAGGCCCGGATCGCCATGCGATGCGGGCCGCGCGTCTGCTCCGGATCCAGGCGGATGCGGGCGTCCACGGCCAGCACGCCGTCGCTGTCGGCGAAGAGGGGATTGATGTCCAGTTCGACGATCTCCGGCGTGTTGATCACCATTTGCGAGACCTTGATGAGGGTCAGGCAGATGGCATCAAGATCGGCGGCCGGGCGATCACGGTAGCCCTTGAGGCGGTTGTAGATGCGGGTGTTCTCGATGAGCGAGCGCGCCAGGTTCATGTTCAGTGGCGGCAGGGTCACGGCGCGGTCGCCGATCACCTCCACCGCCGTGCCGCCCTCGCCGAACAGGATGACCACGCCAAACACCGGGTCCGTGGTGACGCCGATGATCAGTTCATGCGCGCCCGGGCGGCGCATCATCTTCTGCACCGTAAAACCATCGATGCGCGCGTCAGGGTAAACTTTGTTGACACGAGTCAGGATGTTGCTGGCCGCCAGTTCCGTTTCTTCAGGGGTGTTGAGGTCCAGCACAACGCCGCCAACGTCGGACTTGTGCGTGATGTCCGGCGACAGAATTTTCACGACAACCGGGCATCCCATCTGTCGCGCAACCTCGCCGGCCTCCTCTGGGCCACGGGCGATGTGCGTCTCGACGGTCGGAATGCCATAGGCCGCGAAGACAGCCTTGGCGTCCGGTTCGTTCATGATCAGGCGGCCGGCGCGAATGGACGACTCCATCACCAGGCGCGCCGACGTGGCGGCCGGTGTGAACTCGACCGGCAGCGACGGGGGCGTCTCCATCAGTATCTTGCGATTGCGCTCAAAGTTCACGGTATGCATGAACGCGCGCACCGCCTGGTCCGGTGTGTCGTAGGTTGGGATCGAGGCTCCGGCGAAGCGCCGGCGCGCCTCGCCGACCGCGCCCTCGCCCGTGAAGCAGGTGGACAGGTGCGCGCGCTTGTGCTTGCCAGCCGCCGTGATCACCTTTTCGGCGATTTCGTTAGGGCTGGTGATGGCCGTGGGCGCGTGCATCACCAGCACGGAGTCCACCTCCGGTGCCTGGAACAGGACGTCCATGGCATCCGTGTAGCGGGACCCGGGGGCGTCCCCGATGATGTCCACCGGGTTGCCGCGCGACCAGGTGGCCGGCAACACGTTGTTCAGCTTGGCGATGGTGTCGTCCGACAGGTCGGCCAGCGTGCCACCCAGATCGATGAGGTCATCAACGGCCATGACACCGATGCCGCCGCCGTTGGTCAGCACCGCCAGACGCTCGCCCACGAGACGGCGTTGATGCGCCAGGGTTTCGACGGCCTGGAAAAGTTCCTCCAGGTTGAACACCCGCAGGACGCCGGCGCGCTGGAAGGCGGCGTTATAGATATGATCAGCGCCGGCCAGGGCACCGGTATGCGACGCGGCCGCCTTGGCGCCCTCGGCGACGCGGCCAGACTTGATGGCCAGCACCGGCTTGTTGCGCGATGCGGCGCGGGCGGCGGAGACGAACTTG
>JANQGN010000377.1 GCA_028277295.1 Rhodospira sp. | reverse complement strand
GTCTTGACCTCGTTGGCCACAACCGCGAAGCCCTTGCCCGCCTCCCCGGCCCGCGCCGCCTCGATCGTCGCATTGAGCGCCAGAAGGTTGGTCTGCTTGGCGATGTCGCTGATCAGATTGACAACCGCGCCGATCTTGTCGGCCGCCTGGGCCAGACCCTGGATACGCTGGTTGGTGGTCTCGGCCTGTTCCGCGGCCCGGTGGGCGATCTCCGAGGCGCCGTTGACCTGGCGGCTGATCTCGCCGATGGAGCTGGTCATTTCCTCGGCCGCCGCCGCCACCGCGTCCACGCTGCTGGAGGACTCGTGCGACGCCGTCGAGGCCGCCTCCGCCCCCTGCTCGGTGGACTCCACCGCGCTCGTCATCTCCAACGACGCCTTGTGCATGACCTCGGCCTGGTTCTGGACGATGGCGATGGCGCCGCGCACCTCCTGCTCCAGGGCATTGGTCAGGGCGAACATCTCGGTCTTGACCCGCCGCGCGTTGCGCCGGTGGGCCGCCTCTTGCTCAGACTGAAGGGCGTCGATCTTCTGGCTGTTCTCCTTGAACACGGCGACGGCCGCCGCCATGGCACCGATCTCGTCGCGCCGGTCGGTCCCCGGGGTCTCCACGGACAGGTCGCCCTCGGCCAGGCGGCCCATCGCGCCGGTCATGGCGACGATGGGATTGCTGACCTGGCGCGCGGACAGCCACGACAGAGCCACCGCGACCACGGCCACGATCACGGTCAGGAGAAGGAGCTTCCCGGTGATGTCAGTGACGGCGGCCATGGCCACCGTGCGCGGGATATTGGTGGCCACCGCCCAGGTCGTCCCGGTGCGACCCACCGTAACGGGCAGCACGACGCGCAACAGGGCCGCGCCGTCGGCGTCAACAGCGGCCTCATTGATGTAAGGCTGGCCGGCGGCGACGGCCCGCAGAACCGCCGTGCCGTAGCCGGCCTCGGCGGCGTTTCGTCCCAGCATGCTCGCATCGCGGTCGGCCACCACGGTGCCTTGATCCGTCAACAGCGTGACCCACCCCGCGTCCATCGGCCGGATGTTGGCCAGTTCTTTCTGAATGGCCGCCAATGCCATATCGACGCCAGCCACACCGACCACCGCGCCCCCATGATGGACAGGCACGGCCAGGGAGGTGATCAGAACGTCCTCGCCGGCAATGGGATACAGGTAGGGCTCCAGGATGGCGTCGCGGTTGCTCTTCAGGGGCACCAGGTAGTAATCGCCAATTCCGGGGGTCTCGTAGTCCAACAACACGTCTCTGCTGATCTCGCCTTCACTGCGGTACCAGTATGTCATCAAACGACCGGTCTCATCGTAGCCGTCGGTCTTCGCGAACGCGTCATCGCGCCCGTCCAGGGCGTTCGGCTCCCAGCCGGTCCACACCCCGAGAAGACCCTCGTGGCCCTCCAACAGGGCTTTCTGCAGACCGTCATAAAGCCCGCGGTCGGTCACGTCAGCGGCGCGGATCGTCTCCAAAATCAGGGCGTTGTCACGCGCGACGGTAAAGGCCGCGCCAATCCCTTGCGTGATCGCCTCGACCCCAGCCTTGGACGCCTGCCGCGTGACCTGCATGACACTGTCGTGCAGGGCGGCGCGGGCAAAAAACAGGGCCGTGGCGGCCGCCAGGGCAAGGGACACCACGACCATCCCCGCGGCGACCGTAATCATGCGCGCCTTGAGTCCGAACGTTAACATAATGCCCCCCCTTACCGGTCAAGATAAAAGCTGTTGAGATCATACCAAGCTGGGCGCCATGGAGCCTACAGGACCGAAAAACCGACGCCAACTCGGAAACAAGATGAATAAGAACGGATATATTATTATCACAGGTTTCGCCCGCTATAGGAAACACCTCAACTCTAAATACAACGATCGCATTTAATATTTGCACGAAATGGCGAGGCACGCGCGCTTACAAAAGTATAGATTTGGCCCGTCGCGCCCGAAGAGCATATCGCGGCCACGCGCAAGGTCCCGGCCGGGCCCCAGCCCCCCGGCCGACTCCGCACACCCGCATGACCGTACCCTCGACGATCGTGGAGCCGCGCCAGAGGGATCCGGCGCGGCTGACGGCTCACGCGCCGCCGGCTACCGGCTCATGCCGCGCCTCTGAACAAAGGTTTCGAAGGCGCGCACCTCGACCTCGCTCATGTCCAGCCGGATGTGCGTGGCCACGTCGGTCTGGGCAACGATCGCCCCATTCAGGCGCCCCACATCCGGAATGTCGATCCGGAAGGTCTGGCCCCGCTCGGCGGTCAGGGACCGGTCCAGGGTGCCGACACCGCTCAGCGCCACGTCCTGCAACAGACACGCCTGCTGCTGGCCGCCCCCCAGGTCCACCGTCACCGCCACGTTCAGGGTGCGCAAAGCGTTGGCCTCCCGATCCTCGGCGCTGCCGGCGCGGATGATACGCTCCAACGCGTCCTGCATGTGCTGCACCCGCTCCCGCACCTCCTCGGCCGACTGCCGAACGTCACCGGCGTGACGGCCGGTGGTCTCGGCGCTGGTGGACACGGCGGCGATGTTGTCCGAGGCGTCCTGGGTGCTGTGCGCCGCCTGCTGGGCGTTCTGGCTGATCTCCCCGGTCGCCGCCGTCTGCTCCTCCACCGCCGCCGAGACGGCCGTGGTGATCTCGTTGATCTCGCCGATCACCGTCACGATGCCTTGAATCGCCTCCACCGCGTCCTTGGTGGCCGTTTGCATGCCGCCGATCTGCTCGGCGATGTCCTCGGTGGCCTTGGCGGTCTGGTTGGCCAGCGTCTTCACCTCGTTGGCCACCACCGCGAAGCCCTTGCCCGCCTCGCCGGCCCGCGCCGCCTCGATGGTCGCGTTGAGCGCCAGAAGGTTGGTCTGCTTGGCGATGTCGCTGATCAGGTTGACGACGGCGCCGATCTTGTCGGCCGCCTGGGCCAGGCCATGGATGCGCTCATTGGTGTTTTCGGCCTGTTGCGCGGCCCGGTGAGCGATCTCCGAGGCCCCCGAGACCTGCCGGCTGATCTCGCCGATGGAGCTGGCCATCTCTTCAGCCGCCGCGGCCACCGCGTCCACGCTGCTGGAGGATTCCCGTGACGCCGTCGAGGCCGC
>JANQGN010000331.1 GCA_028277295.1 Rhodospira sp. | reverse complement strand
CAGCGCCAGCGCCGCCGAGCACTTCGGCGTGACCCCCGACATCATCACCACCGCCAAGGCCATCGCCAACGCCGCCGTGCCCCTGGGGGCGACCTTCGTCTCGGGCGCCATCCACGACGCCTTCATGCATGGCCCCGAGCACACGATTGAGCTGTTCCATGGCTACACGTACTCGGCGCATCCCCTGGCCTGCGCGGCCGCCGTGGCCACCCAGGAGATTCTCAAGGCCGAGGGGCTGTTGACCCGGGCGCGAACGCTCGAGGCCCGCTGGATCGAGGCCGTGCATGAATTGCGGGGGCTGCCCCATGTCATCGATCTGCGGTGCATGGGCCTGATCGCCGGCATCGAACTGGCGCCGCGCCCGGATGCCCCGGGCCAGCGCGGATTCGACGTGTTTCTGGACTGCTACGAGCGTGGGGTGCTCACCCGGGTGACCGGGGATACCATCGCCCTGTCGCCACCGCTGATCATCGAGGAGGACCACATCGACCAGATGATCACAACGCTCGCGGAGGCCCTGCGCGACGTGGCGTGACCCTGGGCGGCGCGGGGAAACGGGACCCTCCGGATCGCGCAAGGGGCGAAACAGGTCCGAATACCCACACGAGTCGAAAGGTCTTGCGCCGGCCCCGGGGCTGGCCGATAGTGACGGGCAGGAAACGGCGGGACCGGGCGGACAGCGGTCGCGTGGGGGAAACCGTTTCGCGCGGGTGGCCCGAGTGGAGAGTCAGACCGGGTGACCCGACCAGACGGATCGCGTGGCCAGGGCTCCGGCCGCCCCGCCGATGTCCAGGGGATACCAAGACCGCCCGGCCCAGGGCGGCGCCAGACCGTCTTTGTCATGGGAGACAGGAGGTCGGGCCTCGGGCTCGCGCGCGGTAGATGGCGCGGTGGACGGGCAGGGGTCAACAGCAGGGAAGAACAGAAGGGGTAAACAAAGGAGCGTTCACACCGTCGCGTACTGATCCATTCAACTTGGAGGGGTCGTGACATGGAGAACGAAACCAGTAATGTGACCGAGGACGCGGCGCCGGAGTCGGAGACTGAGGCGACGACGTTGACGGAGGACAGCGCGCGGGCCGATGCCCTGGCTCAGGCGCTGAACGAGGAAAAAGCGTATCGCCAGGACGAACGGTTCCTATTCGTGTTCGCCATTATCGTTCTGCTGGACGTGATCGTGTTTGATGCCGTGGGTGGTTGGGTCGTGCCGGTCATCCTGGTGATCCTGGAACTGGCGTTTTTGGTGGTGCTGGCCCGCCTCATGGGTGTGGAAGAGGTGGTGGACCTGGCCCAGCGCCTGGGCCGCTGGGCCAGACACGTGTTTGATTTGACCGTGCGGGCCGTCCAGGGCTTGCGCAAGCCGAAGGTCAAGACCGGATGATATCCCGCGCGGGCCGTCTTATCGGTTCGTGAGGGGGGATGCACCCGAGGCCGGGTCGCGGCGCTGCCATCAACCTTGGCGCCACGACACGGTGCCGTCCTCGCGACAGAACGCGTCGGCGTACGGGGGGCGGGGCATCCGTTCGGTCGTGGGCGCTGGTCTTCCGTCGGAGTCGGTTGCGACACAGGGAGGGCCGGTGCTCGAGACAGGATTTCGCGGCGATGGGGGTGACTCATCGCCGCGTTTTTGTCTGGGGCGGTGATGCGGGCGGGTCGATTGTCTCGTCCCATCCCAGGGCACACATGATCAGGCCCGCGGGCAGCGGCGGGGACCGCCACGGGGTCAGGGCGCGGGCGCTCCCGACGGTCAGCACGGCCGCGATGACAGCGCCGAGAGCCATGGCGGCGGCGGCGAAGACGACCAGATCGGGCACCCACGCCTCGCCCAGCCGGGCGCGGGCCAGCACGGCGACCAGGGGGGCGGTGACGCCCAATATGGCCAGGACAATCACCTGCCGGCACAGCGCGATCACCCGGCGCCGGCGCGCGGTCGGGGCGGCGCCCGCGTCCGCGATGTCGTCGGTTCCTGGCCCGGTGCCGTGTCGGTGGGTCATGGCGCATGCCTCCCGCGGCCGCGTGCCGGTTCTCCGTGCTCAGCATACCGCCGGGTCCCGGGCGTCTGTCCATGCCCATCCTTCCGGCTTGCCCGGCGGCGCCGTGGGTGGGAGAGTGCGGCCCGGCCGATGACCCCGTGGCCGCCGGCTCCCGCGTGGGCGGGCCGGGGACGCGGCCGGCCGCCAAAGCCACCCGTGAGGTGCCTGTGTTCCCGACATCCGTTTCCACGCCCCCGTCACGGGCCGAGGCCGGCGCCCACGGCCATGCGGGAGACGGGCCGCCCCTGGTGTGGGCGCTGGTGGACCGGCTGCTGGGCTCGGCCAACCAGACACGGGGCGTGGTGGCCGCCCTGGGTGCGCCCTCGGTGGAGGTCGCGCTTGACTATGCGCGGGAGTGGCCGTGGGACAGGCTGCGAAAGCGGGTGCGGTTGACGGCCGGGAGCCAGGCGCGGGTGCTGGCGGGGGATCCGGGGCCGCGCCTGGTGGTCAGTTGCGGGCGGCGGGCCGGCGCGGCGGCGCGCGGGATCAGGATGGCGCTGCTGGCGCGGGACGGTGTCGCCCCGCGATTGGTGCATATCCAGGACCCCCGGACCGGGCATGCGGACTTCGACGTGATCGCCGTGCCCGGGCACGACCGAGCGGTGGACCGGTTGCGCCAGAGACCCAACGTGATGGTGGTGTTGGGCGCGCCGCATGCGCTCACGCCGGCGCGGCTGGCGGCGGAGGCGGCGCTCTGGCGGGAGGACATGGCCGCCTTGCCCCATCCGAGGATCGCGGTGCTGGTGGGCGGGGATTCCGGACGGCGGCGTCTAGACGCCACGGTTGCGGCGGCCCTGGCGCGCCAGGCGGGCGGTCTGGCGGCGCGGGCCGGGGGGAGCCTGCTGGTGACCACAAGCCGGCGCACCCGGCCGGACGCGGTGGCGGCGCTGCGGGGGGGGCTGGATGGCGTGCCCCACGTCGTCCATGCCTGGGCGCCGGGCGGCGCGGCGAACCCCTATCTCGGGTTTCTCGGGCTGGCCGACGCGGTGGTGGTCAGCGGCGATTCCATGTCCATGCTTACCGAGGCGACGACCACCGGCCGGGCCGTCTACGTCTTTTCGCCGCCGGGGTGGGCGCGCGGCCCGCACGCCCGCTACCATGCGGCCCTGGTGGACGCTGGCGCGGCGCGGCGCCTGGACGACGCCACGCCGTGGACGGCGTGGGCGGCGACGGCCGTCAATCCGGCGACGGAGATCGCCGCGGCGGCGCGGGCGCTGCTGGACGCGGACGGCGCGGTTGTGTGACACCAGCGGCGCCGGCGGCGAGAGCCTGTCGAAGACCCCGTCAGGGGGCGACCGTCCCCTACCCCTCGTCCGCCGGGGGCGGCGTTTCGTCGTCGTTGTCGCTATTCATGTCGCCCGGGCCGGAGATCATCTTTTCGGCGATCAGACCCTCGTTGGCGCGAATGGCGTTCTCGATTTCCTCGGCAATGGCCGCATGCTCGCGCAGGAAGGTCTTGGCGTTCTCGCGGCCCTGGCCGATGCGCTGGGAGTTGTAGGAGAACCAGGCGCCTGACTTCTCGACGATATTCGCGCGGACCCCCAGGTCGAGGATCTCGCCCAGTTTGGAGATGCCCTCACCGTACATGATGTCGAACTCCACCGTCTTGAACGGCGGCGCCACCTTGTTCTTGACCACCTTGACGCGGGTCTGGTTGCCAACAACGTCGTCCTTGTTCTTGACCGATCCGGTGCGGCGGATTTCCAGGCGCACCGAGGCATAGAACTTGAGCGCGTTGCCGCCGGTGGTTGTCTCCGGGTTGCCGAACATGACGCCGATCTTCATGCGGATCTGGTTGATGAAGATGATCAGCGTGTTGGAGCGGGCCACCGAGGCGGTCAGCTTGCGCAACGCCTGG
>JANQGN010000163.1 GCA_028277295.1 Rhodospira sp. | reverse complement strand
CGTGCTGATGATGCCGGCAACCAGAAGGCAGAGCGTCTCCAGCCGCGTCTTGCCAAGGCTGACATGGGCCGATAGCGTCCGCGACAGGATGGTGAGAAGTCGGGTCTCCAAGGGATGCTCCTATGGGCAGATGTTCCACCCGAAGGAGACTCTCTCTCACCATCCACCGCCAGCCTGAAATGTGCCCTGTCGTGTCGTGTGACCGTCAACTGGGCTTGTGAAGATGACGGTATGCCCGAAACACGAATGTGGCAAGCCTATCTCGGCCCGTCAGCCGATCCGTCGGCTCACTTCTCTGCAGGACGATAGTGGGCGAATGTGCGCCAGCCTTTTTGTTATTTATATCAGTGATTTGAGAGGGCGCGTGCGATAGCTGCCGAACGTCTCCGGCCCTTCGGACTCATTCCCACTCGATGGTGCCCGGCGGTTTGCTGGTCACGTCGTAGACCACCCGGTTCACCCCACGCACCTCGTTGATGATGCGGCTAGCGACGCGTGTCAGGAAGGCATGGTCGAAGGGGTAGGAGTCGGCGGTCATGCCATCGGTGGCCGTCACCGCCCGCAGCGCGAGCACGTGGTCGTGGGTGCGGCCATCGCCCATCACGCCGACGCTACGCACCGGCAGCAGCACGGCGAACGCCTGCCAGATGGCGTCATAAAGGCCCGCGCGTTCGATCTCTTCCAGGTAGATCACGTCGGCCTTGCGCAGGATGGCCAGCTTTTCCCGCGTCACCGGCTGGTCGGGCAGGCGGATGGCCAGGCCCGGGCCGGGGAAGGGGTGACGGCCGATCATGGCCTCGGGCAGGCCCAACTCGCGGCCCAGGGCGCGCACTTCGTCCTTGAACAGTTCACGCAAGGGTTCCACCAGGGCCATGTTCATGCGCTCGGGCAAACCGCCTACGTTATGGTGGGACTTGATGGTCACTGATGGTCCTCCGGCGAAGGAGACGGACTCGATGACGTCCGGATACAGGGTGCCCTGGGCCAGGAAGTCGGCGCCGCCGATCGTGCTGGCCTCCTCCTCGAAGACATCGATGAACAGCTTGCCGATGGTCTTGCGCTTGACCTCCGGGTCGGCGACGCCGTCGAGCGCGTCCAGGAACAGGGCGTCGGCGTGGCGCACCACCAGGCGGATGTTGAAGCGATCCCGGAACACGGCCTCGACCTGCTCCGTCTCGCCGTGACGCATCAGGCCATGGTCGACGTAAACGCAGGTCAGTTGATCGCCCACCGCCTCGTGCACCAGCGCGGCGGTCACGGCGCTGTCCACCCCGCCCGACAGGCCGCAGAGCACCCGTCCGGTGCCGACCTGGGCGCGAATGCGGGCGATGGCCTGGTCCTTGAACGCGGCCATCGTCCAGTCGCCGGCGCACTCGCAGACGCCATGCGTGAAGGCGCGCAGCAGGGCCGCGCCATGGGGGGTGTGGGTGACCTCCGGGTGGAACTGCACACCATAGAAGCGGCGCTTATCATCGGCGATGGCGGCATAGGGCGCGCCGTCACTGGTACCCACCACGCGGAAGCCAGGCGCCAGATGGTCTACCCGGTCGCCGTGGCTCATCCACACCTGTTCGCGATCGCCCACCGCCCAGATGTCATGGAACAGGGCGCAGTCGGCGGTGATGTCCAGGAAGGCGCGGCCGAACTCCCGATGGTCGGAGGTGGCCACGCGTCCGCCCAACTGCTCCACCATGGTTTGCTGGCCATAGCAAATGCCCAGGACCGGCAGTCCCATGGAGAACAGGCCCTGGGGGGCGCGCGGCGTGCCGATCTCGGTCACCGAGGCCGGGCCGCCGGACAGGATCACGCCCTTCGGCTGAACGGCGCGGATGCTGTCCTCGCTGACCCGGTTGAAGGGATGAATCTCGCAGTACACGCCGGACTCCCGCACCCGCCGCGCGATCAACTGGGTGACCTGGGATCCGAAGTCAATGATGAGGATGCGGTCCATGGGGG
>JANQGN010000135.1 GCA_028277295.1 Rhodospira sp. | reverse complement strand
TTTCCCGCGCCCGTGCCCGCGCGCCCCGGCAAGGGGCTTGGCTTCACCGACTGGTCCCTGGCGGCCAATCCCTTCTGACTCTGGTCGAAAGTGAGTGTTTCGCGATGACTCAGCACCGCGTCAAAGGAGTCCGGCGTGCCGGTCTGGCCGCGCTCTCCGTCCTGCTCGCCTGGGGTCCGGCGATGGCCCAGGATGCGCGGGGCGACTTCGTCCTCGGCGCGGGCGATACCGTGCGCGTCACGGTCTTCGATCGCCCGGAGCTTAGCGGCGAGGCCATGATCGGCCCCGACGGTGCCGTGGCGTGGCCGCTGATCGGTGATATCGCGGTGGCGGGGCGCAGCCTCCGCGCCGTGCGCGCCGACATGACGGCCGCCGTCGAGCGGGTGCTGGACCATACCCCCGAAGTCAGCGTTCAGGTGGTTGGCTACCGGTCAATTTATGTGATCGGCGCGGTGGCGCGGCCCGGCGAGCATGCGTTCATGCCCGGGATCTCGGTGCTGCAAGCCTTTGCCAAGGCCGGCGGGCCGCCCACGTTGGCCGGGGCGCTGGCGGGGCGTCCGTTCGATCAGGCCGGCGCGTTGCTGACCGCGCGCGAGCGCTTGCGGACCGCCGTCGCGCGGGAGCGGGAGCAACTGCTCCGCCGCGCGCGCTTGACGGCGGTCCTGGCCGGCCAGGCGACCCTGACGCTGCCACCCGGGTTTGAAGCGACCGGGCCCGTCCGGGGCGCGCCCGATCACGTCACGCGCTGGACGGACGTGCTTGCCGCCGAACTCCCGCGCCTCGATGCGGCGCGCGACTCCCACAGCGTGTACGACGCCTTGCTGGTCGAGGAAATCGCCGCGCTGACAAACGAAGGCACGGCGATCGAGGCTCAGCTGGATGTTGTTACCGAGGAAGTGCGCCGCATGCAGGCCCTGCGCAACGAGGGCTTGACCACCAACGCCCGCATGTTGTCCCTGCGGCAGATCGAGGCGGACTTGCAGGCCGACCGGTTCCGCCGCGACGCGGCCCTGTCTCGGGCGCGGCAGGACCGGGTGCGGGAGGCGCGTCGCTTGCGGGAGGACGAGACGGACTGGCGCGCGGACCGCCTGGAGGCCCTCGCCGAACTGGAAGCCGATCTGGCGCAAACCCGCATCGAGGTGAACGCGGCGCGCGAACGGTTGGCGGCCCTTGGTGCGGTCAGCGAGATCGCCACGGATGATGGGGCTTGGCCTGATCCCACCGCCATGCCAAACTTCGTCCTGTTGAGGCGGTCGCCGTCCGGCACCATGGACACGATGGTCGCGGCGCCACATGACTTGATGCAACCGGGGGATGTCCTGCGCGTCGATCAGGCGGGGCCGTCGCGGACAACCGTGTCCATCGAGACCCAGTGATCGAGACCCAGTGATCGAGACCCAGGGTCCTGCCAACGCCGGTCGCAGTCTGGCCCGACCCGACAGATGGCATCAAGGGCGATGTCCTCATCCTGTGCGTCCGCAGAACGCGAGGGATCTCCATCGCCACGCATTGTCCTGTCCGTTACCCTGAGTCCTGTCCGTTACCTTGAGCCCGCTGCCCCGGGGCGTCGGTCCTGGATTGTTCGAGAGCCCCGGCGTGGCGAGGTGGGACGGGCGTGTTGCGCGGCGTTATCAAGGACAGACAGTCACTGCCGTGAGGCGATATGCGCTATCCACCTGATGGCTCTTTTGACCCTGGTCTTGACCCGGACGATGACGAAGATATCACGAAGAGGCGCATGGGATGCGCCCCTTCACTGTTTCTTTTTGTTGCCCTTAACGTTGTGCTGTGGGCCAGTATATTCTGGATCCTTGCTTGACGATCAGAGCCTGTCTGGAACGCCTCGAAGGCCGCTGTATCTATATACTGGGCGTCAGTTCTGGCTGGCATGCCATATGTGGTGTTTTGCACGGCTTTCCAGACAGACACTAAGGGCGTGTAATGGGGAGCCGAGCAATGGGTGAGTGACGCAAGACCCCGACCGCGACGGGGCTTGGACGTTGCGGCCGGGTATAAGGTGAAGCGGTAAGGCGGGGCCTCTTTGAGGCGCGGGACTCATCGCGGGACGGTGTTCGCGCCATGCGGTTGGGGACCATCATCTCCACATCCTTCATCCGTGTCCTCATCGTCCGCTTGTACGACAGACATGGCGGATGCGTCCAAATGGCAGGCGACAACGGTTCGATTTGCGGCGCCGAGTTTTTTGAAGATTCGGCCAACGTGAACTTTCACGGTGTTCTCGGACATGCCAAGCTCATAGGCGATGATCTTATTGGGTTTTCCCTCTCGCAAATGACGTAGGACCTCGGTTTCCCGAGGCGTCAAGGCGGTGGTGTCGGCCGGTTGGCGCGACGGCTGTGACACCGGCATGGCAAGGTCAGGGGTTATGCAGCCGAGATCGGCCTCTGTTTCTTTCGACGGAGCGGGCCCGACGTAGACGCCGCCCGCGCGCACCAGGCGAAGAGCCTCAATCACTTGCTGTACGCTCATCAAACCGGACAGGTAGCCTCGCGCCCCTTGCCGGATGGCGTCGAAGGCGGCTTCCTGCTCATTGAGGGCGGAAAGCAGGACAACGGGAACGCCGTCAAAGCACTCGACAATGCTGACGATGTCCGGTCGTGATGCGTGGTCATTGGCGGACATTATGAACAGAATAAGAGCAACATCGTGCGAAGCCAGGGTGCCAACGCCGTCTTGTGAATACTCAGATCGCACTTCATCAGACGTCGCAAATTCAATGACGCGCATTTCCTGGCAATTTGGCGCAATGATTTCCGCAACAGAGTGACGTATCAGTTCATGTTCATGGACAACCAAGATCACATCTTTATTTGACTCCGTCATAACGGACGGACGAGCATCGATCAGCATTATTCCCTCCCCTAGGGAACCAGGAAGGCGTTACGTACAGAAAGGGGTACGTCTTTCGAGGTTCGCGCCCAACCGTTCGGACGTATCACCATTCGTTTGCATTACCCCTTATCGATCTATCGGAGCGGCCGATCGATCGTTGCTATGGTGCGCCGGTTGATGTCGAGCTGGCAACCTCGCTATTTCGCATTAGCAATGAATTAAGCTTTTAACCTGACGGTGCCGAACATTTTTCAAGCAATCATATGCTGCGGATATCGACGCCGAGGGTTTTTCGTCGGTTGACCTATTTTCTTGATATAAAACATTTTTCTCGCTCGACGGATGGTCAGGGCCGGCTCTTGAGGACCGCCGTACGATCGCGGTTCTTCTCCGGGCGAGACGCCGGAGTCGTCGACGCGACACGCCATCGCGTCCCCAGCACAAGCCCTTATGCAGCGGTATCTTTTGGATGATACGGAGGAGAGGGCAGGGCGGATCGACCGAATGTGATGCGGATTAGTCACACTCTTTGACGATCAACAGGCGTGCCCAAAAAGAGTGTATCGGACCCTGGCGGCGGCCGCCGTTCTGGCGGTCCTCGCCACCGACGAGTCGCGGGTCACCCATTGCCTCAGGTGCGTCCTACCTGGATAACCCACTGAAGCAGTCGGTTTCGGGTGACGCGTGAAGAGCCGTTACGCCGAAAGCCCTATGCCGAACGTCGGACCGATACCAGTTTCCGTGACTCGTGCCCACCTGGCGCCTCCCCGTAGCGTTGAGGCATGAACGCTCGCGTCCATGGCCCGTTGCCCGTGGTCGCGACGACGCTTCCGCCACTTCTTGCGTCGGTGAGGAAACCATGGACCGTCGACAATACCTGAACCCCGCCGCCATCAGCGCCTTTGGCCTCGCAGGGGGCCGGGTGCTGGAGTCCGATCTTGTGGCTCGGGAGTCTGCCGCGGCTGGCGCTGGTGCCTTCGAGTCCCCTGCAACCACCATGCCTGCCGCGCGACCGCGTGCCCGGCCCCGGCGGCGGTTTCTCAGGATGTCCGGTTACCGGCCCCGGCGGCCGGCCCTGTATCGCGTCTGGAATCAGGGCATGGCCCTTGGTTTGATCATATTCTCCTTGCCTCTTCTGATCGTTATTTCCGTGGCGCTGGCGTTGACACAGGGACCCCGCAACGTCTTTTACACTGGCGAGCGCATCGGCTTGAACGGCCGCCCGTTCCGCATCATCAAGTTCAAGACCCTGAAGGACGCGGCGGCGAGGGCGACGGCGGATCGCGTGCTTCCGAAGGACTCCAATTTCGAGACAACCCTCGGACGTCCCTTGCGGGAAACCCGGCTGGACGAACTCCCGCAACTCTTCAACGTGCTGTTCGGCACGATGAACCTTCTCGGTCCTCGTCCGGTGCGGGCGGTCATCGCCGAGCGCTGGCGGCCACTGATCCCGAATTACGACAAGCGGTTCGCGGTCCGGCCCGGCCTGATCGGCTATACCCAGGCGCTGATGCCCCATTCGACGGCGAAGACGGTTCGCGCCCGCCTGAATGCCCTCCTCTGTGATCGGCCCGTCGACCTGGTTCAGGAGGCTCTGTTCCTCGTCATCACGGCGGCATCGGTGGGGTTGTGGAGCCTCGACGTCGCGGTTCGCCTGGCGCGTGGCGCCCTTGGGCTGCCGACCAAGAGCTACGCCGAGCGGCGGGGGCTGATCGAGGTGTCCGGCGAAGCCGAGTCCCTGGATGGCGCCGACCTTCGCCTGTTGCGGCTCGACCGGAGCAAGGCCGAGGTCGTCGCCTCGCGTCCGTTGGCGACAGATGGGCAGGGCGTGGACCTGATCCTGCGGCATCGGCATCGGGGAGTGTCGAGCGGCCGGCGCGCCGGCGCCGCCGGCGGCAAGGCCGTGCGCTGCCGCGCGGTGGTTCTGTCCTGCGAGCCCCGGCCGCATGGCAAGGAAAAGGCCTATCATCATACGATCGCCTATAGTCACGACTCCCCGTTCCAGGAATATCTGATCGAGCGTTACTTCCTCGGTACGGTGCTCGTGCGCGCCGGTTAAAAAAAGGCGACTCCCCTGAGTGTCTGTCCGGAAAGCCTTTCAAAACTCTACATACGGTATGCTGTTCGGGCGCAAGCAAACAATATATTGAGGCTCCCGAAACTTTCCGGACGGGCTCTGAGCCTTATCCGTTGTTCTGATTGGTCGACACCGTCGACTGTCCCCTTCCGCCCTGAGGATCCGTCGCCATGGTCGTACTTTTCTGGAGCCTGGTTGGAGCCGTCGTCTTCGTCGCGGTTGGGTACGGGGCGCTCCTCATCCTCCTGTCCAGCCTGGCGGTGTCGCGGCGGTCAAGACCGACACCGCCGCCCCTGGACGTGACCGTGCTGATCGCCGCCCACAATGAAGAGCGCTATATCGCCGACAAGCTCCGCAACGCGCTCTCGCAGGAGATCGGGCCGCACCGCCTGTCGGTCGTCGTGGTGTCGGACGGGTCGACAGATAAGACCGTCGACATGGCGCGGAGCGTTTCCCCCGACCGGGTGCGGGTCATCGAGATCCGCGACCATGTGGGCAAGATCCCCGCCCTGAGGCGGGCGTTGCGCGAGATCGCCGGGGACGTGGTGATCTTTTCCGACGCCAACAGCACCTTCAAGCCGGGCGCCCTGGCCACCCTGCTGGAGCCGTTTGGCGACGAGAGAGTGGGCGGCGTTTGTGGGGCGCCGGCCGTGCGGCGAAGCCGCCGGAGCTGGCTGGCCGCTGGCGAGCACCTCTATTGGCACTATGACAATCGCCTGAAGCAGGCGGAAGGCTCCTTGGGCGGCGTGGTGTCCGCCCAGGGCTCGCTGTACGCGATCCGGCGGGCGCTGGTGCCCGACATTCCCACGGCTGTCGCCGACGACTTCTACATCTCCACCGCCGTTCCGGCGGCCGGCTTCCGGTTGGCGTTCGCCCCCAGCGCAATTTCGGAAGAGGCCGTCGCCGCCAATGTGCGCCGCGAGTTTGGCCGCCGGGTCCGCTCGACAGAGCGGGGATGGCGCGCCCTGCTGCTGCGGCGCGGGCTGCTCAACCCCCTGCGCACGGGGCCGTACGCCGTGCACCTGCTGTTTCACAAGCTGTTGCGGCGGATGGTGCCGGTCCTTTTGCTGGCGCTGCTGGTGACCTCGGCGCTGGGCGCGCCCGACAGCCCGTTCCTGCTGGTGATGCTCTTCGGTCAACTGCTGGGGTACGGCCTGGCGGTCGCGGTGCCGTTTTCGCCCGCCTTGCGCCGGGTGCCGGGCGCGACCATCGCCTTCTTCTTCCTCGAAACCCAGGCGGCGATGATCCTGGGCCTGGCCCGGGTGGCCGTCGGTCGGACCAGCGATCGCTGGACCCCCGTGCGGGAGACCGCTGGTCCCGGCGCCACCACCAAGGCCTCGTCGACATGACGGGGCACGCCGTCCCGCCGCGCCGCGCGGCTCACCTCCACCGACCATAGGGACACGGCCATGTGCGGGATCGTTGGTATCATTGGTGGGTCGGACGTCGCGCCCCGCCTCATCGAGGGCCTGAAGCGGCTGGAGTACCGGGGCTACGACTCCGGTGGGATCGCCGCGCTGGCCAACGGCGGCATCGAGCGCCGCCGCGCCAAGGGCAAGATCATCGAACTGGAGACCCGGGTGCGGGAAGACCCCGTCCGGGGCGCCATCGGCATCGGTCACACCCGCTGGGCCACCCACGGCGTTCCCAACGAGGCCAACGCGCATCCCCACGCCAACGACCGGGTCGCGGTCGTCCACAATGGCATCATCGAGAACTTCCAGGTGCTGCGAAGGGACTTGCTGGACGACGGCCATGTCTTCGCGTCCGACACCGACACCGAGGTTGTCGTTCACCTGATCAGCCAGGAAATCGCCGAGGGCGTCGAGCCGATCGAGGCCACGCGCCGCGCGCTGACCCGGCTGGAGGGTGCCTTCGCGCTGGGCATCCTGTTGCGGGACCGGGAAGACGTGCTGATCGCCGCCCGCCAGGGGAGCCCGCTGGCCATCGGCCATGGTGACGGAGAGATGTACCTCGGGTCGGACGCCCTGGCGCTGGCGCCGATGACGCGCCGCATCACGTATCTTGAGGATGGAGACTGGGCCCTGCTGACCCGGGACGGCGCCACCATCCGTGACCTTGACGGCCGGGACGTCGAGCGGCCCGAGCACCTGACCGGCCTGTCGGGGGCGATGATCGGCAAGGGTGGCCACCGGCACTTCATGGCCAAGGAGATCTTCGAGCAGCCGCAGGTCATCGGCGACACGTTGAACGCGATGTTCAACCCGGCCAACCGCACCATCACGCTGCCCGATCTGCCCTTTGACCTGGCCACCGTGCCCCGCATCGTCATGGTCGCGTGCGGCACCGCGTCCCTGGCCGGGATGGTCGGCAAGTACTGGATGGAGCGCCTGGCTGGCGTTCCCGTCGAATGGGACGTGGCCAGCGAGTTTCGGTACCGCGCGCCCATGATGGCCGACGGCGGCCTGGCCGTGTTCATCAGCCAGTCCGGCGAGACCGCCGACACCCTGGCCGCGCTTCGCTATTGCAAGGAGCACGGCCAGCACTGCCTGGCCGTCGTCAACGCCCCGGAAAGCACCATCGCCCGCGAGGCCCATAGCGTGCTGCCCACCCTGGCGGGGCCCGAGATCGGTGTGGCCTCCACCAAGGCGTTCACCACCCAGCTGGTGGTGTTGGCTTGCCTGACGATCGCGCTGGGTCGCGCCCGGGGGACTCTCGGCCGCGCCGAGGAGGCCCGTCTGTGCACGGCCTTGAGCGAGGTGCCCAGCCGGGCCGCCGAGGTGCTTCATCACGCCGAGCGCATCCGGGCCATCGCCCAGGAGACCGTCGCGCCGGCCCGCGACGTGCTGTTCCTGGGACGCGGCACCAGCTATCCGCTGGCCCTGGAGGGGGCGTTGAAACTCAAGGAGATCAGCTACATCCACGCCGAGGGCTATGCCGCCGGCGAGATGAAGCATGGCCCCATCGCCCTGATCGATGAAAACTTCCCCGTCGTGGTGATCGCGCCGAGCGATGGGGCCTTCGACAAGACGGCGTCCAATCTGCAGGAGGTGGTCGCGCGTGGGGGGCGGGGAATCGTCCTGACGGATCCCGAGGGCGTGGCGCGCCTGGGTGCCCTGACGCCCGACGTCATCGCCTTGCCCGCCGTCGACCCCTTCGTGGCGCCCATCCTGCATGCCATTCCGCTGCAACTCCTGGCCTACCACACGGCCGTGGAGAAGGGCACCGACGTGGACCAGCCCCGGAATCTGGCGAAAGCCGTTACGGTTGAGTAATGAGCTATGGTGTTTCCCGCCTGGTTTTGACGCCATCACCTGGGGATTACCGCATCATCAGAGTCGGTGATAAGTCCGACCCGTGATCCGCCGCCCCCAACCTGACCGGTTCTAGCAACTCTATCGTCCGCGTCCGCTTGGTTACGCTCGTGCCCAGGGCTGAGAACCCGCACAGGGTCCCGTCCCCACCGTGCCGAGGCCTGCTCTTGGTCTCGCGCCACATCCCTAGAAAGGGACCGCCGCCGTGAATCGCGCAGAAATCTCAAGTGCCGCAGGTGCGGTGAGCCCAGCCGCAAACATTGTCTGGTTTGCGTCGAGCAATCTCTTCCGCCAGGTCCTGAATGCCGGCACCGCCTTTCTGCGCCCGATTCTGCTGTCTCCAGAGCTGTTCGGCCTGTTTTCCATGCTTCGGCTGATTCCGAACTACGCCCACCATATCCACCTCGGCGCGCGGCATACACTTCGCTACAAGATTCCGCTGCACGAGGCGCATGGCGAAGACGCCGAGACAGACCGGCTGCGGGCGACCGTGTTCACTGGGACCATGGCGATTGCCGTGCTGGTGTCCTGCGCCCTGGCCGCCGCCGCGCTGTGGATCGACGCCAGTCCAGAGATGCGCATCGGTCTGGCGATCTGTGCCGTCATCGTGTTGCTGGGCGGCGTGTACGACCACTTCATGGCCGAACTCAAGGGGTTCCAGCTTTTTCGCGCCGTCAGCGTGCAGAACTACCTTCATGCGGTGGTGATGCTGGTGGCCGGGGCGGGGTTGATCTGGTGGCTCGGCTTTTACGGCGCGATTTTGGCGGAACTGGTGGTGATCGTGGCCATGCTGGGCGTGCTGGCCCACCGGCGGTTCCTGAAGGTGTGCCGGGGCTTTGATCCGGCGCTGTTCAAGGCGGCGGTGGTGTTCGGGGCGCCGACACTGTTGTTCGACGTCTCGCTGCTGCTGATGCGCACAACGGACCGACTCGTTATCGCCGGAACGCTGGGCCTCGAACAGCTGGGTTACTACGCCCTCGGCTCCATCGTCATGGCCTACGTCATGCACGTGCCGGGCGCGACCCGCGAGGTGATGGAGGCCAAGCTGTTCCAGCACAACCGGACCCAGGACATCGAGGTCCGGTTCGATCGCTATGTTCTCAAGCCCATCCGCATGATCGGCTTCGCCATGCCGGTGCTGATCGGCCCGGCCGTGCTGATGCTTCCCTTTGTCATCGGCTGGGCGCTGCCATCCTACGCCCAGGGCGTGCCGGCGATGCAGGTGCTGATGCTGGGCGGTTTCTTCCTGGCCCTGTCGTTCCCGTTGCGCGGCATGCTGGTGTCCTCGGGCCGGCAGATCAAGGCCGCCGGTGTGCTGCTGGCGTCCGTCATCCTGCACGTGGGCCTGAGCTACACCCTCATTCTGGCCGGGTTTGGCATCGTCGGCGTGGCGGTCAGCGCCGGTGTGACCTTCCTTTGCTCCGGCGCCGGTCTGCTGCTGCTGGTCCTGCGCGCCCTGCCACGGCGGCCGGCCAGACTGGGCCGGGCGCTCCTGCTGTGCCTGCTGCCGTTTCCCCTGATGCTCGCCGGGCTTGCGGCGGCCTTGCAGGTGGCCGCCGCCACCGGCCAGGCGCCCTTCGCCCAGCTTGTGATTCAACTGAGCGTTTACGGCCTGCTCATGGGGGTCTTCGGGCTGGCCGCCATGCGCGCCGAGGTGATCCCGACACCGCGTCCTCTCCGGAAGTTTGTCTTCGGCAACACCGCCCCGAATGGGTAGCACCGCCGGTCAGCGGCCCACCGCACCCCAGACAGAGCGCCAACGCGCCAAGGAGACGTCATGCTGTCACGATCCATTGGCCTCACGAAACTTCCCTGTACGCTGATGCGCGGCGGCACGTCGCGCGGCGCGTTCTTCAACCGCGAGGACCTGCCTCGCGACGAGACCCTGCGCGATCGCGTTCTTCTGCGGGCGTTGGGGTCCCCGCATCCGCTTCAGGTCGATGGCGTCGGCGGTGGCCAGACGGTGACCAGCAAGGTCGCCATCATCGGGCCGCCCAGTGTGGCCGGGGCCGACGTGGACTACCTGTTCGCTCAGGTGTCGGTCACCGATGAGAGGGTGGACACCCGCGCCAACTGCGGAAACCTGCTGGCCGCCGTGGGACCCTACGCGGTGGAGACCGGAATCGTTCAGCCGCAGGTGGGCGAGACGGTGATCCGCATCCACAACGTCAACACCGGCATGATCGCCCGGTCCAGCTTCGTCACCCCGGGTGGGCGGGTCAACTACACCGATGAGCCGCTGGAGAACGGCGCCTTCGGCAAGGCGGCCGCCGTGCGCCTCATCTTCCTCAACGGTCAGGGCGCCATTACCGGGGCGCTGTTCCCCACCGGGCTTCCGTGGGAGACGATCGAGGACGTTCCGGTGACCCTGATCGACTACTCCATTCCCGTGATGGTGCTGGAGGCTCGGTCCGTGGGGCTGACGGGCGCCGAGGTGCCGGCCGCGATCTCGGCGAACGATGCGGTCATGGCCCGCATAGAGCGGCTGCGGCTGGAGGCTGGCCGCCGCATGGGCCTCGGCGACGTCAGCCAGCGGGTCACGCCCAAGGTGGCCCTGCTGTCCCCGCCAACCGCCGATGGCACCCTGTCGGTGCGGTATCTCACCCCCTGGGCCTGCCACACGGCGATGGCGGTCACCGGCGCCACGGCCGTCGCCGTCTCCAGCGCGATCGAGGGCACCGTTGCCTCGATCCTGCTGGGCCAGCCCGTCGATCGTGAGGGCACGGTGCGGATCGAGCATCCGGCCGGGATCATCGACATCCTGCTGTCCAGCGACGGCGGCCGGGTGAACGTTCCCATGGCCGGGGTGCGTCGCACCGCGCGCCGGCTGTTCGAGGGGGATGTGATGATCCCCTATGACACCTTCCGTCGCGTGGCCCCGCCAAGACCCCACCATGACATGGCAGCCGCCGGCCAGGCGGTGCCGCGATGAACGGGCCGCAGGGAACCGAGTTTCGAGACCCGCGTCTCGACTGGAGCGGCGCGCCGTTCGACGCCCCGTCGTCGAGCGCGCCCGCGCGGACATCCGGCCTGGCGTCGACGGGTGGTGACGTGGACGTCGACCACCCGGGTTCCGTCATCATCCTGGGCAACTACCGGGCGGCCCTGACTACGGCGCGGTGCCTGTCCGCCCGGGGATGCCGGGTCGTGCTGGCCGCCGAGCCCGGCACCACCTGCGCCGAATTCTCGCGCTTCGTCGACGACGTCTGGCGCTGCCCGCCCTTCGCGCCGGACACCGACGCCTTCATCCAGGCCCTGCTGCGGAAAGTGGAGACCCTGCCGCAGCCGGTGACGGTGATGCCGGTGCTGGAGCGCCCCATGGACGCCGTCGCCGCTTATGAACAGACCCTGGATCCGCGCGTGCGCATCGCCCTGCCCGAGGCGCGCATCATCCGCACCCTGCATGACAAGCATGCCTCGCTGGCCTGCGCCCGCGATGCCGGGCTGGCCGTG
>JANQGN010000078.1 GCA_028277295.1 Rhodospira sp. | reverse complement strand
GCCGCCGCCATGAACGGCTATACGGTGGTGGTCACCAAGTCCACGGTGCCGGTGGGCACGGGCCGCGAGGTGGCGCGCATCATCCGCGAGGACCGCCCGCACGCCGACTTCGACATGGTCTCCAACCCGGAGTTCCTGCGCGAGGGCTCGGCCATCAACGACTTCATGCGCCCGGACCGGGTGGTCATCGGCGCCGACAGCGAGCGCGCCCAGCAGGTCATGCGCCAGCTCTACCGGGTGCTGTACCTGATCGAGACGCCGATCCTGGTCACGTCCCTGGAGACCTCGGAACTCATCAAGTACGCCGCCAATACCTTCCTGGCCACCAAGATCACCTTTATCAACGAGGTCGCCGATCTGTGCGAACAGGTGGGCGCGGACGTGCACGACGTGGCCCGGGGCATCGGCCTGGATGGCCGCATTGGCCGCAAGTTCCTGCACCCGGGGCCGGGCTACGGCGGCTCCTGCTTTCCCAAGGACACCCTGGCGCTGGTCACCACGGCGCGCGACTCGGGGAGCCCGCTGCGTATCATTGAGACCGTGGTGGACATCAACGCCAGGCGCAAGCGCGCCATGGCCAACAAGATCGTGGCCGCCTGCGGCGGCTCGGTGGCCGGCAAGACCATCGCCATCCTGGGTCTGACCTTCAAGCCCAACACCGACGACATGCGCGACTCGCCCAGCCTGGACATCGTGCCCGCGCTGCTGGAGGCGGGCGCCACCGTGCGCGCCTTCGATCCCGAGGGCATGGACGAGGCCCGTGACCTGCTGCCGGACATCACCTACTGCGACGATGCCTACGACGCCATGACCGGCGCCGACGCCTTGGTGATTCTGACCGAATGGAACGAGTTCCGCGCGCTCAACCTGACGCGGGTCAAGGAGGCCCTGGCGGCGCCGGTTATGATCGACCTGCGCAACGTCTACAGCCCGGCCGACATGGTGACCGCCGGCTTCCAGTACACCAGCGTCGGGCGGCCGACACCGCCGGCCGCCTGATCCGGTCTTCACCCGCCCGCCCGCCCGCCCGCATCGGAGGAACGCCCCCCATGAGCGACATCCGCATGGTCGCCACGACCCCCTTCGAGGGTCAGAAACCCGGAACCTCGGGCCTGCGCAAGAAGGTGACGGTCTTCCAGCAACCGCACTATCTGGAAGCCTTCGTCCAGGCCATCTTCGACGCCGTGCCCGGGGGCGCGGGGGCGACCCTGGTGCTGGGCGGTGATGGCCGCTACCACAACCGCGCCGCCATCCAGATCATCCTGCGCATGGCCGCCGCGAACGGCGTGGCCAAGGTGTTGGTGGGCCGCGACGGACTGCTGTCCACGCCCGGCGCGTCCTGCGTCATTCGCGGCCATGGGGCCTGGGGCGGGATCATCCTGTCGGCCAGCCACAATCCGGGCGGTCCGGACGGCGACTTTGGCATCAAGTTCAACCCGGCCAACGGCGGCCCGGCGCCGGAACGGATCACCGACGCCATCCACGCTCGGACCCGGGAGATCACCGAATACCGCATCGTCGATGCCCCGGACGTGGACCTGTCCACCGAGGGCACCCACCAGGTCGGCCCGATGGCGGTGGCGGTCATCGACCCCGTGGCCGACTACGCGGCGTTGATGGAACGGCTGTTCGACTTCGACGCCATCCGCGGGCTGATCCAGGGCGGCTTCCGGCTGTGCTT
>JANQGN010000053.1 GCA_028277295.1 Rhodospira sp. | reverse complement strand
CCGCCGCCGTATCTCCTTCTCCCAGAGCAAGCCGTCGCCGCTGGTGCGCTTCATGAACGGCACCTGGAGCTTCGAGCCGACCGAGGCGGGCTGCACCATCACGCTGACCCATGAGTTCGAGGTGGCCGACGCCGTGTCGGGGGTTGTCGAGGGCGTCAACACACCCGAGGAGGCGACCCGGTTCATGCTCCAGTCCGTCGAGACCAACAGCCAGAAGGAACTGGCGGCGGTCGCGGCGCGGCTGGAACGCGAAAACTGGCGCCATGTGTTCGAGGAATCCCTCGTCATTCGCCAGCCGGCCGCCGTCATCCTCAGCTTGCTTCAGGACGCGGGAAGCTGGCCCTGGCTGCTGCCGCACTGCACCGACGTGCAGATGATCTACGACGACGGCACCTACCAGGAGTTCATCATGGTCGTCCAGGTGGGCGACCAGGAGGAGCGCATTCGCAGCATCCGTGTCCTCTCTGAGGACCGCATTGAGTACTTCCAACCCGCCCCGCCGCCGGCGTTACGCGAGCATCGGGGGCGATGGACCCTCACCGAGGGTGCCGAGGGCGTCGAGGTCGTGTCCTGGCACGACGTTGTACTCAACCCGGACTTCTGGGCCGGCAAGAAGGACCGCGAAGCGGCCAAGCTGCACGTCGAGGGGGCCATCAACCGCAACAGCCTGGGCACCATGCAGGCGATCATCACCAAGCTCGAGGGATCCAATCATGCGTAATGCGCTCGTCACCGGGGGGACTCGCGGCATCGGCAAGGCGATCGCGGCCCGGCTTGTCAACGACGGGTTCAACTGTGTCGTGGTCGGCCGGGACCAGGCCTCGCTGGACGCCGCCATCGCCGAACTGTCGTCGCCGACCGTCAAGGTTCTCGGCCTGGCCTGCGACGTCACCCAGCCCGACCAGGTCTCGGACATGATCGAGAAGGCGCGCGAGATGCTGGGGTCGATCGATGTGCTGGTCAACTGCGCCGGACGTAGCGGCGGTGGCGTGACCAAGAACATCGCCGACGAACTGTGGCGCGATGTCATCGACACCAACCTGAACTCCGTCTTCTACGTCACCAAGGAGGTGCTGCGCTCGCAGGTCATGGGCGCCGGCGGCGCGGTCATCAACATCGCCAGCACCGGCGGCAAGCAGGGCGTCATTCATGGTGCCCCTTACAGTGCCTCCAAGCACGGCGTCGTGGGCTTCACCAAGGCCCTCGGGCTGGAACTGGCCCGCGATGGCTCGGACATCACGGTCAACGCCGTCTGTCCGGGCTTCGTCGAGACCGAGATGGCCGCCCAGGTGCGGCGCAACTACGCCAAGCTGTGGGACGTCCCCGTTGAGGAGGCCAAGTCGCGCATCGAGGCCCGCGTGCCCATCGGCCGCTACATCGAGCCGATCGAGGTCGCGGCCATGGTCTCCTACCTGGCCTCGCCGCAGGCGCGCGGCGTGACGGCCCAGGCGATGAACGTGTGTGGCGGCTTGGGCAATTACTGACCCGGCGCCTCTTTCCTTCGACATCTCCGACAAACATCGGGAGCCTGGAGTCATGGACAAGAAGCGCATCGCCGTCACGGGGCTGGGCATCATCGCCCCCAACGGCACCAATATCGACGAGTTCTGGAAGAACATGCGGGTGGGCAAGAGCGGCGTCGCTCGGATCGAAACCTTCGATGTCAGCGAATTTCAATCTCAGGTCGCCGGTATTGTTCAGAACTTCTCGCCGGATGACTACGACATCGAGGATGATCAGAAACGCAGTCTCGACCGCTACGCCCTGTTCGCCCTCGCGGCGGCCGAGGAGGCGATGCGCCGCGCCGGCCTTTATACTGGCGGCTACGATCCCGAGCGTCTCGGCGTCAGCATCGCCACGGCGATCGCTGGCACCAAGTATATGGAGGAGGAGTTTCTGCGCCTCACCCAGGGGGGGGCGGCGCCGCTCGATAAAGAGCGCGCCAGCGACGATCTCCTGGCCGGTGTGTGCTTCCACGTGGCGTCCTCGGAGATTGCCCGCAAGTACGGGGCGCGCGGGCCGGTGCACACACTGGCCACCGGCTGCACGGCGGGCCTGGACGCCGTGGGCGAGGCCATGGAGATGATCCGCGCCGGCGACGCCGAGGTGGTCATCGCCGGGGCCGCCGAGGCGCCGTTAACGCCCATCGCCATGGGGGCCTTCGACATCATCGGCGCGATCACCAGCGACCGCAACGAGACGCCCGAGACCGCCTCCAGGCCCTACGACGCGTCCCGGTCGGGCTTCGTGCTCGCCGAGGGGTGCGGCATCCTGGTGCTGGAGGACCTCGATCACGCCCAGCGGCGCGGCGCCACCATTCTGGCCGAACTGACCGGGTTCGGGTCCACCTGCAACGCCTATCACATGACCGACCTTCAGCCCGAGGGCATCGACCTGCATCGGGCGATGGTGTTGGCGCTGGAGGACGCCGGGCTCGATCCGAAGAAGATCGACTACGTCAATGCCCACGGCAGTTCCACGCCTCAGAACGACATCAATGAAACCAACGCTGTCAAGCGCACGCTGGGCGAACGGGCGAACGACATTCCCGTGGTGTCGCTGAAATCGGTTGTCGGGCACGCGCTGGCCGGCGCGAACACCGTGGAACTGGTGTCCCTGGTGCAAACGGTCGTGCACCAGGAAACCCCGCCGACCACCAACCTGGTCACGCCGGGCGAAGGCTGTGACCTGGATTATGTCCCCCAGGGTCCGCGCAAGACCCGCATCGACTTCGCGCTGAAGGACGCCAGCGGGTTTTCCGGCATCCATAGCGCGCTGATCGTCGCTCGCTACGATCCGTCCGGTTCTCTCCTGGAGGAGGCTCGCATCGCATGAGTTGCGAAGTCGTCATCACGGGCATTGGTGTCGTTCTGCCGAAGACCCGTTCTCTCGGCGAGCTCTGGCATCAGGCTGGCGCTCCCGAAACCCCCATCGAACGCCTCTCGCCGCGCCTCACGGGTAGCCGCATCGACGAGGACAGCATCGCCAACGACCTGCCGCCGCGGCTGGCCAGGAAGCTCGACGAGTTCACCCGCTACTCGCTGGTGGCGACCCAGTCGGCGATCGAGGACGCGGCCCTTGATCTCGACGCCATCGACCGCGAGCGCTGCGGCGCGTTCGTCGGCAACTGTTTCGGGGGCTGGCGGTTCACGGAACGCGAGTTGCGCCATTTGCACACCATCGGCCCCCGGGCCGTGAGCCCCTTCCAGGCGACAAGCTGGTTCCCGGCGGCGCCGCAGGGCCAGATCACCATTGTGAACGGCCTCAGGGGTTTCAGCAAAACCTACATGGCCGACCGCATGAGCAGCCTGGTGAGCGTCGCGTCGGCCGCCAACCTGATCCGGCGCGGTCAACTGTCCGTGGCGATCGCCGGGGGCGCCGAGAGCACCAACACCGACTTCGTTCGGGCCGCGCTTGAAAAGATCGCCCAGGCGAACGGCGAGCCGGATCCTCGGGAGAGCGGCTTTCAGATCTCGGAAGGGGCGGTCTACCTGATCCTGGAGAACGCGGACCACGCCCGGGCGCGCGGCGCGCGCATCTACGCCGGGGTCCAGTCCTTCGCCATGCGCAACGTCCCCTGCCGCCCAGACCAGTACGGCACCGATCCCGGGGTGTTGGCCAGCACCATGCGTCGCGTGCTGGGCAATCTGCGGGCCGACATCGTGATCCCGGACGCCAGCGGGTTGGCGCGAGTCGACGCCTGTGAACAGGCGGCGTTGGACACGGTCTGCCCGACGGTTCCAACCCTGCGGCCCAAGGAGACGTATGGCCATGCCTTTGGGGCCGAGGGTGCCCTCGATGTCGCCTTCGCCAGCCTGATGCTGCACCGGCAGGAGCGCCTTCCCTCGGCGCCGCCAGAAGGCGGGGCAGCCCCCTCTTCCGCCCGGACAGACTCCGCTCGGGACGCGCAGCCCATCGAGCGGATCCTGATCAACGCCTGCGCCATGGGCGGCGGCGCCGGCAGCCTCTTGCTCACGAAGGAGACGTGACATGGCGACCTCCCAGCAGCATGTGGAAACCGTCGTGACCGAAGCGATTGCGGCGTATCTGAGCACCGAAGCGGCGTTGATCCGGATGGATACTCTGCTCGACGACGAGTTCGGCGTCGATTCGACAGAGCTGATCGGCATCATCGTCGAAATCGAGAAGACCCTGGGCATCAGCCTCAAGGGTATTGATTACGCCAAGCTCAAGACGCCCGAGGACCTGGTGGCCGTGATCATGGCCATCGGCTGCGTCGAGGAACCGGCCTGAGCGGGTCAGGTGATCGGAAACCATGCCAGGCGACGAGGCTGACGCGCGTTGACCGACGGCGGCACCGGTGCCCTTGCGGCATCGGTGCCGCCCCGCCGGCCCGCGTTGGTGTCAGACGATAGCGAAACCGGCATTGCGACGCGCCGCCAAGAACGGCCTCGCCGGGCCGTGTTCGGGGTTTCCGTCGCGGGCGCGACGGGTGACCGCATAGGAGGTGATGATGATCACTACCTTCTCTTTCTACGAGAGACCACCGGATAGCGTGCCCGGCTATCCCTGCCTGAGCCGTATCAGTGGGCGCGGCGCGGTGCTCGCCCTGCCGCTGCATGCGGATGATGATGCCTTTGACCGTCAGGGCTATGGCGGGTCGCGCTTCGCGTACCTGACCATGGAGACCCGGATCGGCGGCGAGCGGCCGGTCTCCGGGCGACGCCTGAGCACGGCGAGTCTGACGGTGGAGACCACCCGGGTCATGCGCGCCAAGGGCGATCCCGATTGCCCCGCCCCCGGTGTTGTCCTCGTCACCGTGGCCGATCTCGCGACCGTGGATGCCGACGCCTTTCTGCGGCAGTTCTCGGCCGCCAGCGCCTTCATGGAACGCCAGCCCGGGTTCCGCGCCGCCCGCCTCTATCGCGAGAGGATCTCCCCCGGGCGGACCGTCTTCATCAACGTCGCCGGCTGGACCTCGGTCCCCGATTTTGTCGCCGCGTTCTCCAGTGATGCCTTCAAGCGCATCATTGTCGGCGGCTTCGAGACCCGCAGCCGGATCATGGTGGCGCACCTGCCGGCCGCCGAGCGCCTGGAGGCCGCCCAATGATCGCCCGTATCGACATCCTCGACACGCCCGATCCGGCGCCCGCGGCATGCGCCTGGACACTGGCCATGCGGGAGGCGGCCCTCACGCCGGGCTTTCGCGGGGCGCTCCTGCATCGGGTCTACCGGCGCTTGAACCGGGAGGGGTATGCGCTGGTCAGCCTGGCCCGCTGGGAGTCGCTGGCGGCCTACCACGAGACCGGCGCGGCGTCGCCCCTGCTGCCGTTCGGCGAGCGCACCGGGCCGTCCCCCCATCTCTATGCGCCGGTGGACGCGAGCGCGGCGAGCGACGTGCCCGTCTTCGCCGACCAACTCGTGGTCACCAATCCCTATCGGATCACCAGGGCGGCGGCCGGGGAAAACGCGCGCATGTGGAACGCCACCAAGACGATGATGGAAGACCGAGAGGGTTTTCTGGACGCGGAGTTGTTCCAGACGTTCAACCCGACGGAAGACGAATACTATTTCGTCAGCCGCGCGCGCTGGGAAAGCGAGGCCAGCTTCCTTCGCCAGTTCGCCGGCAAGGACTACAAGGCGCTGGTGGCTCCGTTCGAGGGCACCTTCCAAATCTGCTTCTCGCATGTTGAGGACGTCGTCGCCGGCCATGCCGACGCCGCGCCTTTCTGGCAGCCCGCACAGTCCATCGAAACGGCAGAGGTGACACCATGATGATGGTCATCGATTTTCTGGAGACCTCGGATCTGCAGCGCGCCAAGGAGACCTGGTGGGCCGTGAGCGGTTATCTGTCCCAACAGGACGGCTTCCAGGAAGGACAGCTTGTCGAGACCTTCGAGACGGTCATGCCGCGCATTGCCTATCCGTTCGCCAGCATCACCAGCTGGGAGAGCGGCGAGCAATGGGACGCGGCGCGGGCCGCCGCCAAGAGTGACCCGGCGGTGCTCGACACCCTGGCGAACGCCGGCATCCGCTTCACCAGCATGAAGATGGACCTGGTCGACGGGCGTGAGTACGTGTTCCGGGGGGCCTCGCCACGGATGGTACTGGTCGACATCATCTACCTGGAGACCGAACAGATCCCCGGCTACGCGGTGATGTGGAGCGAAGCCAACGACTTCATGGGCGGCCAACCCGGCTTCGTGAACGCAAGCCTGTTCCGGAACCGCAACCCGGACGACCCGATCAAGTTCGTCAACTTCGCCGAATGGGAAACGAAGGAGCAGTTCTTCGACGCGGTCCATACCCAGCGGTTCGGAGAGATCGTCGAGCCCTACAAGACGAACTTCGCCTTGTTGTTGACCACGCGTGCGGTCCATCGCGGCAAGAACGCGACCTCGCTGCTGACAGGGGATGCGGCATGATCCACCTGGCCGAAATCGTCGCGGGAGAACCCGGGCGCGACGCGTTCGACGCCTGGCTTGAGGGGACCCGTACCCTTGAGACGCACCATGGGTTGTGCGAGGCCGAGCTGTTCGAGATCGTCGAGAGCATCCGCGACGCGCACTATGCCTACATTTCCCTGCGTGCCTGGGCGCGCGAGGAGGATTTCGAGGAAGCGCTGGCGATCGGCGCGCTGACCGACGGCTTCGCCGGTCGCGGCGTCGAGCGTCTGGTGGTGCGGCCACAGGTGCAACTGGGCGAGCTTGCCCCAACCGGTCCCGGCCACGTCTGGCTGATGAACCCCTTCGAGATCGCCGGAGAGGAGATCGACGGCGCGCTCTCCATGTGGGACCGGGCCAAGGATCACATGTTGGCGCACCGCGGCTTCATGAACGCGCGGCTGTTCCGGGCGCGGTCGCCGGACGCGAAGTATGGTCTTCTCAATGTGTCGCAGTGGCGGAGCGCCGAGTCATTCAAGGAGGCGCTGGGCGATCGCGCCTATGATCGACACCGCGAGCAATCCATGACCTACAAGCTGCATCCGTCCCTGTGCCGCCGGGTCTTCGACAGTCACGACGCGTCCGCGTCGCCGCCCCGTGTCTCTTTGAAGGTTGTCTAGTCTCCGCTCCCTCTCCTTGATCCCATCGTATGCACACTTCTTTTTGGTGGGTATGGGGAGGCGGCCGGTGGGGTCCGCGGAAAAAAGCCGTCATTGCGAGCCCGCATTTCATGATGCGGGCGAAGCAATCCGGGGCAGAAGACGGTGCACTTTGCCCTGGATTGCTTCGGAGCTGGAGCAAATCCCGAGCGATCTGGCACAGATCGCGACGACGAAATGAAGATGTGTGAACCCGATAGCCCTTGACCTGGCCCTTGAGGGCATGGGGCTCCGTGAAGGTGTGGCGGCCGTCCTTGCCTGGCGAAGACAGCGCGGCGACGGGGGCCTGTCTTCACCGGCCGCTGGTTCCGAAAGCCACAATTTTTCTATGTTCGTAACATCAGTGAGGGAATCACAATGTCTCGACATGTTTCGATCGTCACCGGGGCCAGCCGAGGCATCGGTCGCGAGATCGCCCGATACTTTGCGAGCCACGGCTACGATCTGATTCTCGTGGCCCGGGATGAGGCCAAGCTTGCCGAGGTCGCCGACGCTCTGCGCGCGGAGTTCGGAATCGCCGCCGAGCCCATCGCCGTCGACCTGTCCGACCTGGCGCCGGCCGCTCGAGCTATTCTCGACGCGGTCGATCGTATGGGACGGCTCGATGTGCTGGTGAACTCGGCCGGCATCTTCCGGTTCGGGACCAGCATCGCGGAGGTCGAGGACATCGAGGCGATGCTGCGCACGAACGTGCTGGCCATCCATAACCTGTGCAAGGCGTGCCTGGAGCCCCTCCAGAAATCGGGCGACGGGCGGATATTCAATATCTCGTCGATCGCGGGCGTCGAGCCGTTCGCCCCGGTGGGCGGCTACGCGGCGAGCAAGCACGCGCTTGTGGGGTATGGGCGATCCCTGGCCCGCGAACAGCTTCCCAGCGGTGTCAAGGTGACGACCCTGTGCCCGGATGTCGTGGACACGGACATGGGCGCCGGGTCTGGCATGCGCCCCGAGGAGATGATCGCCCCGGCCGACATCAGCCGGGCGATCGATTTCGTCATGGCGCTGTCGCCGGCCGCGGTCGTCGAGCAGCTCACCATAGGCTGCAAGCCGCCGAAACAGGGGGTGCGGGCGGAGGCGTAGACGCGGCCGGCGGATGAGGCGGACGCATCCACCGAGCGGCCCCGGCCCGCTGACCCCTCTGATCAACCAAAACAAGAAGGGGCGCGGGCCGGTTCCGGGCTTTGGCGGTCAATTTCATTGACCAAGGTGTTGAGTCCGACCGCGCTCCGGATCAGACCGGTTGTCCCGCTGCCTTGCCCAACGGTCCAACACCTTCCGCTGACGGGCTATCTGAGTGTCTGTCCGGAAAGCCTTGCAAGGCACCACATACGGCATGCGATTCGGGCACAGGCACACACCATATTGTGGCTCCCGAGACTTTCCGGACGGGCTCTGATTCACACAACTCCTCTTTGCCTCGTCATCGCGAGGAGCTTTAGCTCCGAAGCAATCCAGGGCAAATATTGACGTTTTTTGCTCTGGATTGCTTCGCCCTCGTCTTGCGACGAGGGTTCGCAATGACGTGTCACTTTTCCGACGGGGCCGCGTTCCCCGGCCCGCCGGGAAAAGACGTGTGAACATGATAGCGCTGACGGGAGCGGATGAGATGGCGCCGGATGGGGTCGGAGCACACAGCGGCGGAGGGGCAGATCGCGCCAGGGGCTGGCCGCCGGTCCTGGTCAGCGACCTTGCCGCCGCGCGCGCGATGGAGGGCGGGATCAGCGTCTTCATCATGGAAGACGCGACGCGCCGTGACTGGCGGCCGGTGAGCGGCCAGGCGGCCCACGCCGTCCTGCACGCCGTCACCGGCGATACGACGCTGAGCATCAAGAAGGACTCCCTCGGCAAGCCGTTCATTCCCGGACGGCCGCTGCATCTGAGCATCAGCCACAGCGGGACGGTGTTCGCCATGGCCCTGGGGGCCGTTGATCTTGGGATCGACGTGGAATACCTGCGCCATCCCACGCGCTGGCCGGCGGTCTACGAGTGGATCAACCGGCCCGAGGATCGTCTCCCGAACCCGACGGCGGACGACTTCCTGCGCTGTTGGACCGCCAAGGAGGCGCTGGTCAAGCTCCTGGGGACGGGCCTGAACCAGGGCCTGGACACCGTATCCCTTCCCCATGACGCCTCAATGGGCCACCGCGCCGTGCCTTGGCGCTCACCGGCCTTCACCAAGGTCGCGGTGGACGGCAGATCCGTCTGGATCTCTCATCTCGTTCCGTGGAAGGAGATGACGGTGAGTCTTGCGATGGTTAAGCCGCAAATCGTGCGCACTTTTAATATTATTGACGACCCGTGCCAATCTTTCATAAAATAGTCTGTAAGCTGAATGACCCCTGGCACGCATAGGGTGTTTCAACTTATTTTATGAGCTGATGGAGTGTATCGGCACGTGCAAGACTCTCATGCGAGCAATGACTTGGTCCTGACCGATATCATGCTTGAGATCTTTCGGCTGCGAAGAAAGTTGCTGGACAAAGGGGACGAGTTGGTTAAGCCTTTGCGGCTAACGAGTTCTGATTGGCAACTTTTGGGGGCTGTTGCGCTCGCGGGTCATCCGATGACGACCCCGATGATCGCTGAGGCGATGGGGCTGACCCGTCAAGGCACGCAGAAGCGTCTCAACAAGATGGTTGAGGAGGGATTTTTTAGGCAGGAGGTCAATCCGCGGCACGAGCGCTCGCCTCTCTACGTGCTCACCGAACGCGGCGCGGCGGCCTTTGACCAGGCGATGGCGTTACACGCCCGCTGGTCCAAGACCTTGGTGAAAGATCTCAATGCGGGCCATCTTGATCACGCGCTTGAGGTGCTGCAGGCCCTGCGGCAACGACTCGATCGCGTTGACATTCCCATGGCCGGTGTTCAGGACGGATCACGCTTCATGTGACCCGCCGTTCCGGTCAAAGAACGCCTTGGAGCAGGGTCACCGGATCAATCAGCCCTGCCGCGCCTGGAGCCCGGCGATCACCTGGCTCATCAAGCGGATGAACAGGCGGCGCTCGTCGTCCGACAGGCCGGACAAGGCGTTGGCGTTGACCTCGACCGCCGCCGCGACGGCCGGCGCGTGAAGCGCCCGAGCCCTTTCGGTCAACCAGATCCGCTGTGCCCGCCCATCGTCGGGATCCTTCCTGCGAAGGATCAGCCCGTCGCGTTCCATGCGCGCCAGGGTGTTGGCCATGGTCGCCTGTTCGATGTCCAGGCGGAGGGTCAACTCCCGCTGGGTCAATCCTTCCTCGTCCCACAGCTCCAGCAGGGCTGGAAAGGCGCCGGTGGTCAGGCCAAAGGGTTTGATCCGGCTTTGAAGTCCACGGGCGAAGAGCCGTGCCATGTGGTTCGCGAGGTAGCCCGCCGATTGGTTTTTCATGAATGTCATGCCATCTTCTAGCACTTGAATAGCTGGCTATGCCATGATACATAGCATGCTATGTTCCTGGCCGTGGAAGGAATCATCCCCATGCCCAAAGCCATTCATCCCATCGCTGGCGCGCTGGCGCTGCTGACGATCGTTGTGTTTTGGGTTTCGACCGTCATGTCCGAGCTGTTCGGCCCCCCATCGGCCATCGTCGCCGTCAAGACGGCCATTCCCTGGGGGCTCATCGTGCTGGTGCCGGCCCTCATGGCGGCCGGTGGGAGCGGGTTCGCCCTGTCCAAGGGAAACAGCGGGGGGCTCTCGGGCATCAAGCGGAAGCGCATGCCGATTATCGCCGCCAACGGCATCTTTATTCTGATCCCGACCGCCCTGTTCCTGGCCTTCAAGGCGCGCGCGGGAGAACTCGATGCGATCTTTTACGGGGTTCAGGCCGTTGAGTTGATCGCCGGGGCCGTCAACATCTCGCTGTTGAGTCTGAACATGCGCGACGGCTTGTACATGAAAGGCCGCCTTCGCCCCCGCTCGGCGTGACGGGGCCCGCATGGAGACGCGCCATGTCCGTTCTTAGATCTCGTCCGGAACGTCTCGAAGACCGCAATATATTGTGTGCCCGCACCCGAATCGCTCGCCGTATGTGGTGCTTTGCACGGCTTTCCGGACAGACACTTAAGCCTGTGACCCTTGTCGCCGGTCTGGCCGGCGTCCTTCTCGTGGCGGGATGCGGTGCGCCGCATCTCGAGATCGTCCAGACCGCGAAACGGGAGCTTGTGGGGCGGGACGTCGCCGTTCTGTCCCGGTGCATCGGCGAGCCGCTGGCCGTCCAGGAGCGGGAGGGTGTCGTGCCGCCGGCCGCGACCCATCTTTATTCCTCGGCCCAGGTCCGTGACGTCGACGGTCGCCTGCTGGCCACGCCGGCGCCTGAGTCCGCCGCGAACGCGCGGGCCTGTGTCTTCGCCTTCACCGCCCAGGACGGGCGCATCGTCGAGGCGCGCAGCGAGAACCGGGCCGGCTGGGGTTTCGGCAGCATCAAGAACTGCTCCTCGGTGGTGAAGCGCTGCATGCGCGACTGACGCTCGTGTCGCGTCGGCGATCACGGATGGGTCGGCGTCCGCTCGACGCCCCGCAGGAAAACGTCGGCCGCGAAGGCCAGGGAGGCGTCCAGGGCGTCCCGATCGATCTGGGTGTCAATGTCCAACAGGGCGCGCTCATGGATATAGCCTCGCACCAGCCCGAAGAACCCCTCCGCCGCCGTGCGGCTATCGACGCGCCGGAAGAGGCCTTCCTCGGATTTTTCTTGGATGTAGGCGGCGAGGCGACGGGCGGCCGGTTCGTGACTGGACTCATAGAAGACCCGCCCCAGATCGGGAAACCGGGTGGCCTCGGCGATCACGACGCGATACAGGCTCAGGGCATCGGGCGAGAGCAACACCTCCCAAAACATCCGGCCAAGGGCGATCAGTGTTTCGCGTGGATCACGATCGCTGAGATCGGGTTCGCGCAACGGC
This sequence comes from Rhodospira sp., assembly GCA_028277295.1. GTDB lineage: Bacteria > Pseudomonadota > Alphaproteobacteria > Rhodospirillales > Rhodospirillaceae > Rhodospira. The sequence continues at coordinate 5,571 of JANQGN010000053.1, read as the reverse complement.
GTCAGAATCACCTCACAGTATTCCCGGATGATCGCGCCGAACAAGGCCTCCTTGCTCGGGAAATGCGCGTAAAGGGTGCGCTTCGAGACCCCGGACTCCTCTACGATCCTGTCGATGCCGGCGAGGCCAAAGCCGTCGCGCATGAAAGTCTTGGTGGCAGCGTCGAGGATCGCCCGCCTCTTGTCGGCGCGCAACTGACTGGGGCGCGTTTTCTTGGGCGTGGTTCTGTTTGACATGGGTCTGTGACCTCGGAGTTCGGCCGTTGGATGTTCGCTCGTCAAGCTCATCGTACACCATCGGCGTTACGCGACCGAAGGAGTCGCGGTGTCGTCCGGGAACGCCGGACGTATAGAGCAATTTCGCGCCTGGGTATCGAATCATGGTTGACACCTGAGTCTGCCATGCCTTAGGGGTAAACAAAACAGTTCTGTTTACTTTAGGAGCCCGGATGATGCGCCTCGACCGGAAACCCAAAGCCAGGCCCCACCTCGTCGCCGCGATCGTGCTGATCCTCGTGTTGACCGCTGGCGCGGCGGTCACGATGCTCTCCGACAAAGGCGACACCTTGTTCTTGATCGCCAGTGGTTTGTTGGCGTCCGGTCAGACCCGCGAGGATACCCTGGGTCCACATGCCGAGATCGTCCGCCCGGCGGCCGTGATCGGTGTCGCGTTGCGATCGCCGGTGGAGGTGCGCGCCTTCCCGGGCACCGTTCATCCCGCCCGGTCCTCCCGGCTGGCGTTCCGGGTCAGTGGACCGCTGGTCACCTTGCCGGTTCAGGAAGGCGAGGAGGTCGGCGTGGGAACACTGCTCGCGCGGATCGATCCGCGCGACTTCGAGCTGGCGGTTGCGGATCTGACCGCGCGTCTGGAGGCGGCCGACGCCGCGCGCCGTCTTGCCGAGATTAACCACGGTCGGCAGGAAGAACTGGTCAGGCGAAGGGCGGTGCCGGTGGCCAACCTGGACTCGGCGCTTGCCGAGCGTGATCGCGCCGTGGCCGAGGTCGAGTCGGTCCTGCACCAACTCGCGACGGCGCAGGCGGCGCTGGACGACACGCGACTGGTCGCGCCGTCCGGCGGCCGGGTTGCCGCGCTGCACGTAGAGTTGCACGACTACGTCACCGCGCGCGCGCCGGTGCTGACCTTTCACGACACCGCCGCCACGGATCTGATCGTCAACCTGCCCGAGACCATGATTCCCCGTCTGCCCGCCGTGACCGGGATCGAGGTCACGGTGGCGGACCGGCCCGGTCGGCTCTATGCCGCCGAGATCCGCGAGATGGCGTCCGAACTGGCGGCCGACACTGGCGCCTATACCACCGCCCTTCGCATCTCCGACCTGGACGGCCCCGCGCCGCTGGCGGGCCTGTCCGGCACGGCAAGGTTCCACATCGCCGAGACGACGTCCGCATCCGGACGCGAGATCATGGTGCCCTCCAGCGCCGTGTTCGCCGGGCCCGAGGGCGGCAACCACGTCTGGGTTGTCACCGGCGATCCGTCGCTGGTGACGGCGCGGCCGGTGACCGTGGTCGGGATCGACGGTGATCACACGCGTCTCGTTGGCGGTCTCGCGCAGGGCGAGCGCATCGTTGCCTATGGCGTTCACTTCCTGCGCGAGGGGCAGCGTGTGCGACCCCTGGACGGTGCGGGCCTGGCGATGGGGGGCGAGCCGTGAATCCCGCCGTCTTCGCCATCCGCCGCAAGGGCTTCACCTTGTTCATGGTGGCCTTGTTGACCCTTCTCGGCGTTCAGTCCTACTTCAACATGGGCTGGCTCGAGGATCCGGTGTTCAGCATCAAGACCGCGACCGTCTACACGGCCTGGCCCGGCGCCTCGCCGATGGAGGTCGAACGCCATGTCACGGAGCAGATCGAGCGCGCGGCCCAGGAAATCCCGGAACTCGACAACGTTCGCTCGGTGTCGCGGGCGGGCGAATCGATCGTGTTCGTCGACATCGAGGGCCGCTACCGCCTGGAGGACCTGCCGCAGATCTGGGACATGCTGCGGCGTAAGATTGGCGATATCCAGGGGATGATGCCCGCGGGCGCGTGGCCCTCCCAGGTCAACGACGACTATAGCTACGTCTATGGCGTGCTGCTGGCCGTCTATGGGGACGGTGTGCCCTTTGCCCAGCTTTCGGATTACACCGAGTCCTTGCAGCGTGAGCTTCGGCTGCTTGACAGTGTCTCGCGCGCCGCGTTCTGGGGGGAGCGCCAGGAGACCATTGAGATCGAGGTGGCGAGCGCCCGCCTGATCAATCTTGGCCTGACCGTCGACGATGTGCTGCGCGCCCTGTCCACCCAGAACCTGGTGACCTCGGCCGGTGCGCTGGAGTCCGGGCGCGATCGCTTTCGTGTGGAGATTCCCGGGACCTTCGATGCGGTCGAGGACATCGGTGGGCTGGTGGTGGGGCGGGCCGTCGATGATCGCCTTGTCCTGGTGCGTGATATCGCCGACGTCAGGCGCGCGATCACCGATCCACAGGACCGGATCATGCGCTTCAACGGCCATGACGCCATGGCGATCGGCCTGTCACCGGTGGCCAGCGCCAACATCGTCCAAATGGGCGAGGAGGTCTGGGCGCGTCTCGCCGAACTGGAGGCCCAGCGACCCGTTGGCATCGAGGTCGGGGTCGTGTCGTACCAGCCGGCCATCGTTGATCGCGCGATCGCTTCCTTTGTCGTCAGCCTGGTCGCCGCCTGCCTTATCGTCCTGGGCGTCGTCTGGTTGTTCATGGGCCTGCGGGGCGGTCTGATCGTCGGTCTTGGCCTGGTCTTGACGATTCTGGCCACCATGGTGGTCATGCGCATCGCCGGCATCGACCTGCAACGCATGTCGGTGGGCGCGATGATCGTTGGGCTGGGCATCCTGGTCGACAACGCCATTGTCATCACCGACTACATCCTGGTGCGCATGAAGCGGGGTGACAATCGCATCGATGCCGCGGCGCGCGCTGTTCGCGACCTGGCCGTTCCCCTTTTGGGCGCCACCCTGGTCGCCATCGCCGCCTTTCTGCCAATCGCCTTGTCGCCGGATGAAACGGGCGAGTACGTGACCACGCTGTTTTCGGTCATCGCCATCGCGCTATTGATCAGCTGGGTTCTGGCGGTCACGGTCACGCCCGTGCTCTGCCATATCCTCCTGAAGTCGCCGGTCCAGGACAAGGATGCGGCCAAGGGCGAGACCAACGACAAGGGCAAGAGCAAGAGGGGAGGCCAGGCGGATCCCTTCTCGGGGCCGGTGTTCACCGCCTACCGCGTGGTGCTGACCCTGTCGCTGCGGCGCCGGCTTCTGATCTTTGGCCTGATGGTCGGACTGATCGGCCTGTCTGGCTACGGGTTCACCTTCGTCAGCCAGAACTTCTTTCCCAGTTCGAACCGCACGGCGGTCATGCTCGACTACTGGCTGCCCGAGGGCGCGCGGATCGACGACGTGTCGGAGGATCTGCGCGAGATCGAGGCGCATTTCCTGGCGCTCGACCCGGTGGTGAGCGTATCCACCTTCGTGGGATCGGGTCCGCTGCGGTTTCAGATCTCGCTCAACCCGGAGATCCCCTTCCGGAGCTATGGTCAGATCATCATTGAACTGGAGAGCGACGACGCTGTTCCGGCCATGGTGGCCTATGGCGACCGGTATCTGGTGGACAATTTTCCCCAGGCGGAGCCGCGCATGCGTGTCTTTCCGCTTGCGACGACCGAAAAGTTCAAGATCGAGGCGCGCTTCACCGGCCCCGATGCCGAGGTCCTCGAGGGCCTGGCCGAGGAGGCCATGGCCATCCTCGCCGCCGAGCCGGGCGCCAAGTATGTCCGCCATGACTGGCGGCAGATGACCCGGGCGATCCGGCCCGTGTTTGATCAGCCCCGCGCGCGGCGCGCCGGCGTGACCCGCGAGGACGTGGCCTTCGCCCTGTTGCGGGTGACAGACGGCGCGCGGGTTGGCGTCTATCGAGAGGGCGACGACATGCTGCCCATCGTCTGGCGCCTGCCGGTCGAGGAACGCCACGATGCCAGCCGACTCGAGCAGGTGCAGGTCTATTCGCGCTTCGCGGAGGGTGGTGTGCCGTTGGGCCAGGTGGTGTCGTCCGTCGACACGGTCTGGGAACAACCGCTGATCTGGCGCCGCGACCGTCAGCGCACCATCACCGTGCAGGCCGATCCCCAGGGCATGCAGGCCTATGAGCTTCAGGCCCGCGTCCGGGCGGCGATCGAGGCCATTCCCCTGCCCGAGGGCTACACCTTCGAATGGGGAGGGGAGTACGAAGCCTCGGTCGAAGGCCAGACGAACGTGAACGCTCAGGTGCCGATCGGGATGATCATCACGCTGATCATTCTGGTCGCGCTGTTCAACGGTCTGCGGCAGCCGATCATCATCTTCCTGACCGTGCCATTGTGCATCGTCGGCGTCACGGTGGGGTTGCTGCTGACCGGCGAGCCCTTTGGGTTCATGGCGCTCCTGGGGGTGCTCAGTCTGCAGGGCATGTTGATCAAGAACGGCATCGTCCTGGTCGATCAGGTTGAACACGGTCGTCGCGAGGGCCTGGCGCCGCTGGATGCCGTCGTCATGGGGTCCGTGGGGCGCCTGGTGTCCATCACCGTGGGCGCCCTGACCACCGCGTTCGGCCTGGTTCCCCTGCTGTTCGACACCTTCTTTCGCGCCATGGCCGTGTCGATCATGGGCGGGCTGGTGTTCGGAACGGTGCTGACCCTGATCGTGCTGCCGATTCTCTACACCCTGGCCTTCCGCATCCGGACCCGGCCGGTCCGGGCGGCCGCGGCCGATCCATCGCCGCCGGCGCACCCGTCACAGCCACCGCAACCGCCGCAACCACCCCAACCGCCGCTCAGGCTGGCGAAAAGCGGCGGTTAGCGCCGATCCCGAGCGACCTGGCACGGATCGCCCTGGACGATCTTTTGGGGACGATTTGCTTGAAAAACAAATCATTAGAGCATGTTGGGCGATTGAGAAATCACGCACCATGCTCTAATGACCTTTGGCATCGGAGTCACGGTGGGTGCCATCCAGGGCAGGCCCGGACGCCGCGCCCGCCTCGGCCCTTATGGTATCCAGGAACAGCCGTTCGGCGCGGCTCAGGCCGGCGCTGGGGTTGGTGACCAGGAAGACATCAATGGAGGGCGGCGCCTCGGTGGGCGGTAGACGCCACAGCAGGCCCGCCGCCACGTCGCGTTCGACCACGTGCACCGGCAGCGGCCCGACACCCAGGCCCGCGATGATCATACGCCGGACCTCCTCCAGGTTCGATGAGGTGCCGACGATCGGACCCCTCAGGTCGTGGCGCGCGCGCAGCAGGGCGATGGCGCGAAGGGCGTCGTTGGGGGTGTCGGTGCTGAAGGTCACGAAGCTCTCGTTGGCCAGATCAGCCAAGCGCACGTCACGGCGCCTGAACAGGCGATGCCCGGGTCCGCAGTAGAAGCCAAAGTACTCGCGAAAAAGGTGCTCGTACGCCAGGCGGGGGTGCCGCTCCGGCATCAGGCAGATCCCCGCGGTCGCCTGCTTGGCCACCATGGTTTGGGTGATGGTGCGCGAGGTGGCCACGGTGATCTCCAGGCTCACGCC
>JANQGN010000735.1 GCA_028277295.1 Rhodospira sp. | reverse complement strand
CTTGGGCCGCTCGGCCCCGGCCAGCATGGCCGCCGCCTGGTCGACCAGGCCCTGTTCCGGCCGGACCCGCGTGGAGGGGATCGAGGTGGGATACACCGTCTCCTCGTTGACCGCGTCCATCACGTCGGCGGGCAGGCAGACGTAGACCGGCCCCATGGGCGGAGTCGCCGCGATCTTGATAGCCCGGCGCAGGGTGCGCAGCAGGTTGCGCGGGTCCAGCACCATGGTGGCGTATTTGGTGACCGGCTCCATCATGGCCACCAGGTCGGCGGCCATCTGGGCATCCATGTTCATGTAGCCGATCCCGGCGTCACCGCCGATCACCACCAGCGGCGCGTGCCCACGCTTGGCCTGGTAGAGCGCCCCCACCCCATTGCCGATGCCCGGCGAGCTGTGCAACTGCACCAGGGTCGGCTTCTGACGGGAGCGGGCGTAGCCGTCCGCGCACAGCACGGCGACGCTCTCCTGCAATGTGAGGATATAGTTCATCTCCGGGAAATCGGCGATGGCGTCCAGGAAGCCCTGCTCCACCGTCCCCGGGTTGCCGAACATGTGGGTCATGCCATCGGCCAGGAACTGGCGCAGGATGGCATGACAGCCGGTGTTGGTGGGTCGATGCGTGTTCTTACCAGCCATAGCGGCGCAGCCCATTGTCCAGAACGTTGACGAACTGCTCGCCGAACTCGTGGGAGCACTGCAGGGACCGGGCGGTGATGAACGGGTAGTCAACGATCACCGAGGTGGGCTTGCCGAAGTTGCCGTGGAACTGCCCCTCGGGCCCGACGGCGTCGCTCAGCACGTACTCGAGGCAGTAGGGCGGCGGCCCCATGTTGAAGTCGGTGCCAACGAAGCCGGTCCCGTCGTGATAGTCGAACTCGATGCAATGGCCGGTCACGTGCTTGCCGCGGATGAGGCTCCGGCGTTCGTTGAAGTCACGGGCCATGGGCAGGCAGGCCACGCCATAGCAGATGGCCGCAATCGGCTTGTCGGCGCGGTGGAAGCCCAGGATCAGGTCATGGACACGCTGGTTGTTGACCATGTCGACGATGGGGCCGCTTCCGCCCACCAGCAGCAGGCCGGCGTACTTTGTCAGCTCGCCGTCGATCTCGCGCAGCCGCAGGTAATACGCCTCCAGGGCGCGGAGAAATTCGGGGGCGCTATAGTAGGGCCGCTCCGGCACCCAGTCGTTCAGGGACCGGGGGTTATCGAGCTTGGGGCTGTTCATGATGGACTTGACCTGCGCGGCATCCTCCGGCGTGGTCACGCAGGTGCCCAGCGGCGGGTCCTTGTAGGTGGTGTCATAGCTGGGTGGCAGCGCCACCGGCCGTTGTCCCTTGGGGGTGGCGAACTCCAGCGTGTAGCCGGCCGCCTCCAGCTTGACCATCGGGCCGGTCAACTCGACCCCCCAATACCCGTAATCGGACACGATCGTCAGGATTGTCTTGGACATCTGTCGGCCTCCTCTTGGCGGCATTGGCGTTTGTTCCGACGCCGCGCATGATCACTCCCACGCGCGACCCGATGGATCCGGGGCCGCGCCGTATCCTGGCACCCGGGGGGAACCCGGTTGGAGCAAGTCCCAAGCGATCCGGACCGGCTCGCGACGAAGACTTGTTTGGATATATCAGCACACGAGAGAGTTATCGATGAGTCGCGTTTCGCCGAATACACCCTACGGACCCGCATGTGTCTGTCCCGTCGTCACCTCCGCGCCCGTCGCCGGTGCCGCCATCCCGGGATGTTTGCTCAACCGCTCGGCTCCCTCGACCATGTAGGCAAGGCTGCGCAATGTTGTCACAGCACCCATGACGATCACACCTTGATAGGCATCGACGACGGTTTCAAAGGAAAAGAGGCATTCGATCAGCTCGAATAACCCACTGACCAACAGACCGATCCCGGCCACGGCCGAGGCGATCGGATGCTCGACGACCGGCCGCAAGCCTTGCAGCGCTGTCCGGAACACCGGCTTGCGCTTGGCCTTCGGCGTGGTCACGGTCTCGATGGACCTCATCATGGAACGTCCCCCGCGCGATCCGGCCGGTTGGCGATGGGTCCGGCCGGATCGTCCGCATGGTGTCAGGCGATGGAGATTTCCTCGTCGAACCCGGCGCCGCGAATGGCATCGGCGACCGCCGGGGCGGCGTTGCGGACCGTGACACGAACGTCCGGCCCGGCCTTCTGCTTGCGGAACACCATGTAGCGCAGGCCCTCGCTGCACACGGCGGTCAGTTCGGCGCAGTCGAAATCGAGCATGCGCGCCCCCTGTCCCATGGCCGCCTGGACGGCCTCGTCGAGGTAGCGAAGATCATGCGGCGTGAGGGCGCCGTTGAGGGCGATCCTGGCGGTGTCGCCCTCCACCGACAGC
>JANQGN010000516.1 GCA_028277295.1 Rhodospira sp. | reverse complement strand
GGAAGGTGTTCCACCACACGCACCGGCCCTGGTCCTGAACGCGGACTACCGGCCGTTGAGTTATTTTCCGCTGTCTCTTTGGCCCTGGCAGGAAGCGGTGAAGTCCGTGTTCCTGGAGCGCGTCAACGTGGTTTGCGAATACGACCGGGTGATTCGCTCGCCCAGTCTGGAGTTCCGCCTGCCCAGCGTTATCTCGCTGAAGGAATTCGTGAGCACGACGCGCACGCCGGCCTTCACCCGGTTCAACGTGTTTCTTCGCGATCGCTTCACCTGCCAGTACTGTGGGCGACGCTTTCCCACGCACGAGCTGACTTTCGACCACGTGGTACCGCGCTCCTGGGGCGGGCGCACCACTTGGGAAAACGTGGTCACCGCGTGCGCCGCCTGCAACTTGCGCAAAAGCAATCGCACCCCCAAGACGGCGTCCATGCCGCTCTTGCGGGATCCGCGCGCCCCTACCCACTATATGCTGCAAGATGTTGGGCGGGCTTTCCCGCCCAATTTCTTGCATGAGAGCTGGCGGGACTATCTGTATTGGGACAGCGAACTGGATCCCTGGTAGGCGCCTCCGCCTGTTTCCTGTCGAAGAGCATGTCCAATGGCGCACGTCCTGGTCATGGGCGGCCTCAATGCCGACGAAATCGTCCCCGTCGACGCCCCGCCCCGGGCCGGCGCTCATTTGCGCGCGGGTCCCAGTCACGTCAGGCCAGGCGGCGGTGGCGCCAATGCCGGCGTCGCCCTGCGCCTGGCCGGCCATCGGGTGACGCTGTGGGTGGCTGTGGGCGACGATGCCGACGGACGCTGGCTGATCGACCACTGCGCGGCCCTGGGCCTGGACATCGACGGTCTGCACGCCCTGCCTGGCGCCACCACCAACCGGCCTTTGATTCTGGTGGACCCGGATGGCGAGCGCACGCTGATCGCCCGGCGCAGTCTTCCCCACGACGCCGTTCCGGCGCCGCCGCTGAATCATCCGGCCGACGCCCTTCTGGTCAAGACGTTCAACCCCGCCTTCACGCCGATGATGGCGGCGCGGGCGGTGGCCGGCGCCCTGGTCGTAGCGCATGCGCCGCCTTCGTCTCTTGAGACCTGGCCGGCCACGGTCTGGGTGACATCGGAGCGCGAACAGACCGATGCCGAGCGGGATGACCCCTGGGGTTGGGCCCGGACCCGCGCCGGCGAGGCCCTGCGCTGGCTGGTGATCACCCGGGGCGCCGATGGCGCCGAGGCGCTGGGGCCGGGGGGCGAGCGCGTCGCCGTGCCGGCCGTCCCCGTGACCCGGGTCGTGGACACGACTGGGGCTGGCGATGTGTTCGCCGCCGGCCTGACCCATGGCCTGGTGATGGGCGCGTCCATCGACGCGGCGCTGGCCATGGCCGCCCGCTGGGCGGCCCGCGCCATCCAGGCGGAGGGCTCCCTGCCGCCCGCCGATCTGCTTCGCGGCGACGCGCCGGACACCCTTGGCGGAGCCGTGTGACGGCGCGCGCTGGGTTTCGAGGGCACCCCGATTTATACTGATGGTAACGTCCGTGATGGCCTGTCGCCGTTTTAGGGTCCGGCCGGGGGAAGCGCTGTCTTTAATTGCATACGTTGCTATGTATCCCGTATTCATCTTGACACCTTGCGTTGCCGCTCCTATGACGTCAAGACGACACACCTGACGCTACTTGGGAGCACCGACATGTCACTTCTCGCGCGCCTGAAGGAACATCAGGTCGCCGCCGACCAGGATGCGCGGACAGCCGAGCAGACGCACACCGAGGATCGGACCGAGGCCGATGCGCAGGCCCAGGCGGCCCGGGTGGTGTCCATCCAGAACAATCCGGTCTACCAGGTGGCACGCGACGAGGCTCGCCCGGTGCGGGAGCGGATCGAGGCGATGGCGCGGCTGAAAGCCTACAATCCCGACCTGACGCCCGAGCAGAACGCCCAGAACCAGAAAGATTTCGCCGAGGTCATTCTGTATATGGAGAACCAGCTTCTGGACCTGGCCCAGAAGCAGGCGGCGTTCTCCAATGACGACGCCTTTTCTTTATACGACAATAACATCAAGATTTTGCAGGACGGTCTGCACAAGTTCAAGAGCGAGATCGGTCCCCTCGGCGATGCCTTCGGCGTGCTCCAACGGGCCCGCGCCGCCAACCTGCCGCCGCACGCCCTGCTGAAGGAGGTGCAGGACCTGCGTGACCAGCGTCAGGCCCTGGCCGAGGACATCGAGGCCAAGGAGGCCGCCCGCGAGAAGCTGGACCAGTCGATGGGGCCCATGCGCGAAAAGGCCGAGGATATCATCCACCGCCTGGAAGAGAACGCGCGGGCCATGCAGACCCTGACCGCGCGCAAGCAGAAGGCCGACGAGGTCGTGGCGGAGCAGTCCAAGCGCCTGTTTTTCCTGCGCGACCGCGTTGCACTGGACGACGCTCAAAAGGTCCTGGCCAGGGTCGCGGTGGACCTGGAAGCGGCCCAGAGGTCCCGGGAGGACCTGCGGCGACTGGCTGACACCGCCGCCAGCGTTATGGAGGACACCGAGAACAAGGCCAAGGCTGTCGACGAGGACCTGGCCGCCGCCCGCGCCGACCTGGAGACCCGCGACCAGGCGCTGTCCGACGACCGGGACATGGTGGCCATCGGCAAGCTGCTGGACATCACCGGTCCGGCGTTCAAGGAGAAGCGGGATGACCTGACCGGCAACGTGCGCTCCCTGATCACCAACACCGTCGCCGACTTCGAGCGCTCCATTGGCCGCTTCCGTGGGGGTCTCGACGAGGTGCGGGTGATGAGCCACACCGTCTCGGGCGTCTCCGATCTCAACGATCTCATCCTGGTGGCGGCCCGCGACGCCGACGAGGCCGATTCCAGCACCATGATGGGCCTGGAGGGTACGTTGCAGGCGATCAAGGACGACAAGGGCGACGACGCCGTCCTGGATCCCACCTACGAAAAGACCCGCAAGCAGCTTCACCGGACCCGCGACCACGTGGCCCTGGGCCGGGGCACGGCCACCAAGGCCGCCGAGTTCAAGACCAAGCTGACCCGGCAAAAGGCGTCCTACGAGGGCCTGGAGATCGCCTTCGATCAGAAGGCCCGCGATGCGGAGCGGCTGCGCACCCACACCGCCGTCGAGGTGTCGTCCAAGCTGCTGACCTCCATCAAGGGTCTGGAACTGGCCATCGCCTCGGAGCGTACGGCGGCCGCCGACGATATCCTGCGCGAGCTGAGCGACGCCGCCACGGAAACCACCAAGGGCATCTTCGACATGGTGTCCAAGGGGGCCTCCGAGGAGAACGACCGTCTGGTCCAGGGCCTGGAGCAGGTCATGGAGACCTCCGAGGCCATCACCGGCATTATCGCCGACCTGCAACAGGCCACCGAGGACCGCACCTTGCACATGCACGCGGCCAATCAGGCGGTGCGGGAGCTGGACGACATCACCGATGACCTGCAGGGCGTGGTCAACCGTACGCAGAAGGCGGTCGCCAGCCGAGAGGATCTGGACGAGGCCGCCGCCCGTGCCGCCGCCGAGGCGCTGGCGCGGCGCCGCCAGGGCGGCTAGAGCAAATCCCGAGCGATCCGGCACGGATCGCCCTGGAAGATCTTTTGGGGGCGA
>JANQGN010000360.1 GCA_028277295.1 Rhodospira sp. | reverse complement strand
GAGTGAGGAATACGAAAGACGAATAGCGTGTGAGGGGTGGGGAAAGCTGCCCCTTGTGGCTTTAGTGCTTGCTCACTCTCTTGCATGACTTCTTATGACATATTCTTCAAATGGAGAGCTTGCATGCTCGCAGCTAGGTTATGTACGAAATCATCCTTCTCCAACAGACTCTACGTACCCCAGGCAAAGAAGGAACTGCCTGTAAGCCCAGGACACTAGTCCTAAAGACCGAAAACGGATGAGTCACACTCATCCGCCGAACCGCACCGGCCCGCTCCCCCACCCGGCCACCCCAAGGATACTCTCGTGGGTGGCCGGGTGGGGGAGCGGGCCGGCCACGGACTGCAACGGTCATGGTCCATGACCGTTGGTCTCATTCACGCGATCGCGCCCATGTGGCGCGCCATCAGGGCGATCTGGGAGTCCAGCATCGGCAACCCCGGCTGAATCCGGCAACCATGCGCCTTGGCCGCCGTCAGAAGTGGCGTCATGACGGGCTGCATGATGGTCTCGGCGACCACCTGGCCGGGGTGCAGTCTGTCGGTCTCCAGCGGGGCGCCATCGCCCTCGGCCATGCCGACCGAGGTGGCGTTGACCACCAAGTCCTGGTCGGCCAGAGTGTCGGCATCGGTGGAGACCGCCAGACCGGGGTGGGCGTCCGCCAGTCGTTCCACCAGGGCCTTCGCCCGGGCTTCGGTCCGGTTGGCGATGGTCAGCGCGGCGGCGCCCGCCTCGGCCAGGGCGAAGGCGATGGCGGCCGCCGCGCCGCCGGCACCGGCCACATAGGCCCGCATCCCATCGGGGTCCACGCCGGCCACCCGCAATCCTTCGACGAAGCCGATCCCATCGAGCATGGCGCCCACCATGCGGCCATCGGCCTCGCGCCGCACACAGTTGACCGCGCCGATGCGCCGGGCCTGCTCGGTCACCGCGTCGCACAGACCAGCCATGGCCGGCTTGTGGGGGACGGTGGCGATGAAGCCGCCAAAGTTGGCCATGGCTCGCAAGCCCTCAAGCGCGGCGGCCAGGCCCTCCGGCGCGACGTGCATGGGGACCAGCACCCCGTCCACCCCATGGCGCGCGAACAGCGCGTTCATGACCTCGGGGGTCTTCACATGATGGATGGGGTCGGCGAGGATCCCGTACAGGCGCGTGGTTCCCGTGATCATCGTGTCGAGCCAAGTGTCCGTCAGGGTTGGGTATAGGCGGTCTTGACGACCGTGTAGAACTCCGCCGCGTAACGACCCTGCTCGCGCGGGCCGAGGCTGGACCCCTTCCGACCGCCAAAGGGAACGTGGTAGTCCACGCCGGCCGTGGGCAGGTTGACCATCACCATGCCGGCCTCGGCGTTGCGCTTGAAATGGCTGGCGAATTTCAGGCTGGTGGTGGCGATGCCGGCGGACAGGCCGAAGTCGGTGTCATTGGCGACGCTCAGCGCCTCGTCGTAGTCCTTGACCCGGATGACCGCCGCGACCGGTCCGAAGATTTCCTCCCGCGCGATGCGCATGCCGTTGTGGGCGTCGGTGAACAGCGCCGGGCACTGAAAGAAGCCGGGTGTGTCCCGGTTGAGCCGCTCGCCGCCCCAGTGCAGGGTCGCGCCCTCCGCGCGCCCGATCTCCAGATAACGTTCGTTGCTGGCCAACTGGCTTTCGGTCACCACCGGGCCGATCTGGCTCCCGGGGTCGAGGGCGTGGCCCACGGTCAGGGCCCGCATGCGCTCGGTCAGGGCGGTGACGAACGCGTCGTGAATGCCCTCGGTGACGATCAGGCGGGAGGACGCCGTGCAGCGCTGGCCCGTGGAGAAGAAGGCGCCATTCAGGGCGCAGGCAACGGCCGTGTCCAGGTCGGCGTCGTCCAGCACGACGAATGGGTTCTTGCCGCCCATCTCCAGCTGGACCTTCTTCATCGCGGGCCGCGCCGCCGCGCAGCCGGCCGCCACCCCGCGCCCGGTCTCGACCGAGCCGGTGAAGGTGATCCCGGCCACGTCGGGATGCTCCACCAGGCGCCGGCCGACCACCGAGCCCCGCCCCATCACCAGGTTGAGCACGCCCTCCGGCAGGCCGGCGCGGGCCAGGATATCCGTCAGCAGCCAGGCGGTATGCGGCACCAGGTCCGCTGGCTTGAGGACCATGGTGTTGCCCCAGGCCAGGGCTGGCGCGATCTTCCAGGCCGGGATGGCGATGGGAAAGTTCCAGGGCGTGATCATGCCCACGACGCCGATGGGCTCGCGCGTGACCTCGACGGACACCCCCGGGCGTAGCGACGGCATGGTCTCGCCACCGCAGCGCAGGGCCTCTCCCGCGAAGAAGGCCAACACCTGGCCGGCGCGGGTCACCTCGGCGATGCCCTCGGCCAGGGTCTTGCCCTCCTCGCGGGAAAGGCAGCGGCCCAGGTCCGCCGCCCGCCCCAGCACCTCGTCCGAGGCCCGCTTGAGGATATCATGGCGCACCTGCGGGGCGGTGCGCGACCACGCTGGCAGGGCGTCGCGCGCGGCGGCGACGGCGCGGTTCACGGTGGCCGCGTCGGCGCGGGCGAAGGCGCCGATCACGTCGTTGGTGTCGGACGGATTGACGTTGGTCGAGGCGTCGGCGGCCTCCACCCATTGGCCGCCGATCAGGTTTGCATACATCGCTCTACGTGTCCCGCTACCGTGGAAGGGAGAGCCGGTCCGGTTCGGCGGATCAGGTCATGTACAGCCCGCCGGCGACATCGATGGTCTGGCCGGTTACGAAGCTGGCCTCGGGGCTGGTCAGCCACAGCGCCACGTCCGCCACCTCCGCCGGCTGACCGAGGCGGGCCATGGGGGTGAGGCGCACCTGTTCGGCGTTGATCTCCGGGGCCACGGCCCGGACCATGGGGGTCTCGATGCGGCCAGGCGCGAGGGCGTTGACGCGCACCCCGAAGGGACCCAGCTCGGCGGCCAGGTGTTTGGTGAAGCCGATGATGGCCGACTTGGTGGCGGCGTAGTGACAGGCCACGATGGGCGAGTGGGTCTTGCCGGCGACCGAGGACATGTTGACGATCCAGCCGCGCCCGGCGGCGCGCATGGCGGGGGCCAGGGCCCGGATGGTGTTGAAGGTGCCGGTCAGGTTGACGTCGACGACGCGCCGCCACTCGGCCGTGTCCATCTCCCAGACGCGGTGGGCCACCCCGTCATGCTTGGGGGAGATCCCGGCGTTGTTGATGACGGTGTCAAAGGGGGCGCCCATGGCCTGGGCCGCGCCCTCCAGCGCGTCGCGAAGCGCGGCGTCGTCGGCCACGTCCACCGTCAGGCCCAGGGCGCCGCCCCGGCCCTCGGAGGCGATCCCGGCGACGGCGCCCGCCACCGCCTCCGCGTCCAGATCGGCCACGCCCACGGTGGCCCCGCGCGCGGCGAAGCCCCGGGCGATGGCCTGGCCGATGCCCCTGGCCGCGCCGGTGACCAGCACACGGCGGCCCGCATGGCTGTCGCGGCGCGCGAACGCCTCGGGATTGGTTTCCTGACGGCTCATTGTCTCAGATCCCCAGATAGGCTTGGCGGACATGGTCGTTGGTCAGCAGGGCCTCGGCGTCGTCCGTCAGCACCACGGCGCCGTTCTCCAGGACATAGCCC
>JANQGN010000350.1 GCA_028277295.1 Rhodospira sp. | reverse complement strand
GCCCAGACCGGTGACGGGAACCAGCCACGCCATGCAGACCACCAGCCAGATCCGCCAGACCTTCATCGACTTCTTCCGGGCCGAGGGCCACGAGCATGTGGCCTCGAGCCCGCTGGTGCCGTTGAATGACCCGACCCTGCTGTTCACCAACGCGGGCATGGTGCCGTTCAAGAACGTCTTCACCGGAAACGAGACGCGGCCCTATAAACGCGCCGTGACCTCGCAAAAATGCGTTCGGGCCGGGGGTAAGCACAATGATCTGGACAATGTAGGCTACACCGCGCGGCATCATACATTCTTCGAGATGCTGGGCAATTTCTCTTTCGGCGATTACTTCAAGGAAGAGGCGATCGATTTCGCATGGCGCCTGATCACCAAGGAATACGGCCTTCCCGCCGACCGGCTGCTCATCACCGTCCACAGCACCGACGAGGACGCCGCCACCCTGTGGCGCAAGGTGGCCGGTGTGCCGGACGACAAGATTCTGCGCATCCCGACCAGCGATAACTTCTGGTCCATGGGCGAGACAGGGCCGTGCGGTCCGTGCTCCGAGATCTTCTATGACCACGGCGAGACCATCCCCGGCGGCCCGCCCGGCAGCCCCGATGAGGACGGCGACAGGTTCATTGAGATCTGGAACCTGGTGTTCATGCAGTTCGAGCAAGTGTCGAAGGACGAGCGCATCGACCTGCCCCGCCCGTCCATCGACACCGGCATGGGGCTGGAGCGCATGGCCGCCGTGCTGCAAGGCCGGCATGACAACTACGACATCGACCTGATGCGCACCTTGATCGAGGCGATCGCCGGCGCCGCCGGCACCGACCCCGATGGGCCGCACAAGATGAGCCACCGGGTCATCGCCGATCACCTGCGCTCCTGCGGCTTTCTGATCGCCGATGGGGTTCTGCCCTCCAACGAGGGACGTGGCTACGTGCTGCGGCGCATCATGCGCCGGGCCATGCGTCATGCCCACATGATGGGCTGCGCGGACCCGCTGATGCACAGGCTGGTGTCGACGCTGGTGCATGAGATGGGCCAGACCTTCACCGAGTTGGAGCGCGCCCAGGCCCTCATCGTCGAAACGCTAAAGCTGGAGGAGACCCGCTTCAAGCAGATGCTCGACCGGGGCCTGCGGCTGCTGGCCGAGGAAACCGCCGCCCTGCCCGAGGGTGGCATCCTGCCCGGCGAGGTGGCTTTCAAGCTTTACGACACCTATGGGTTCCCGGTGGACCTGACCCAGGATGCCCTGCGCGACCAGGGGCTGAGCCTGGACACCACCGGCTTCGACACGGCCATGGCCCGCCAGCGCGCCGAGGCCCGCAAGGCATGGTCCGGCTCTGGCGACGCGGCCACCGAGAAGGTCTGGTTCGAGCTGCGCGACCGCCTGGGGGGCAGCGATTTCCTGGGATATGCCACCGAGCACGCAGAGGGCTGCGTCCTGGCGCTGGTGGTGGATGGCACCCCCGCGGATGCCGCGACTCCCGGCACCGAGGTGGCGCTGATCGCCAACCAATCGCCCTTCTACGGCGAATCCGGTGGGCAGATGGGTGATACCGGCACGATTCAGGTGGCCGGAAAAGGCCGGATCCGGGTGCGCGACACCCAGAAGGTCGTGGGGGACCTGATCGTCCATCGCGGCGTGATCGAGGACGGCCCGATCATGGTGGGCGACGAGGCCCTGTTCACGGTGGACGGGTCGCGGCGGTCGGCGCTCCGGGCGCACCACTCGGCGACCCATCTGCTCCACGAGGCCCTACGCCGCACCCTGGGCGATCACGTAACGCAGAAGGGCTCGCTGGTGGCGCCGGAGCGGCTGCGGTTCGACATCAGCCACCCAAAGCCCCTGACCCCCGACGAGATCATCCGCGTCGAGGCCGAGGTCAACGCCCAGATCCGGGCCAATACCCCGGTCACCACCCGGCTGATGGAGCCCGACGCGGCCATTGAAGCCGGCGCCATGGCCCTGTTCGGCGAGAAGTATGGCGATGAGGTGCGGGTGGTCTCCATGGGCACCGAGGAGGCCGGCGGCGGCCACCGCCCGGTGTTCTCGGTGGAGCTGTGCGGCGGTACCCATGTGGGCCGTACCGGCGACATCGGTCTCTTGAAGCTCGTCTCGGAAAGCGCGGTCTCCGCCGGCGTGCGGCGCGTGGAGGCCGTGGTGGGCGCCGCCGCCCTGGCCTGGCTCACCGAGCGGGACGACCTGCTGACCCAGGCCGCCGAGGTGCTGCGCGTGCCCGTGAGCGACGTGCCGGGGCGCCTTCGGTCGATCCTGGATGATCGCCGGCGCCTGGAGAAGGACGTGGGCGACCTGCGTAAGAAAATGGCTCTTGGTGGCGGCGGAGACGCCGCCGGGGCCGCCGCGCGCAAGACGGTGGCCGGGGTGCCGTTCGCCGGGCGCCTGCTCGCCGATGTGCCCCCCAAGGACTTGAAGGGCATGGCCGACGAGATCAAGAAGCAGATGGGCAGCGGCGTAATCGCTCTGGTGTCCACGGGCGAAAGTAAGGTATCTTTGGTCGTCGGCGTCACCGATGACTTGAAAGCGGCCCATGACGCCGTCTCCCTGGTGCGCGCCGGTGCGGCCGCCGTTGGCGGCAAGGGTGGAGGTGGACGATCGGACATGGCCCAAGCCGGCGGCCCCGATGTCGACAAGGCGGGCGACGCGCTGGCGGCCATCGAGGCCGCCCTGGCGGGGTAGCGGCCTTGGGCCCGGCCCCATCGAGCAAGACCGGTCCTGGAGACCCGGATGGAATTGGTGTTCAATGGTCAAGGGCCCATGCGCAATCCTTGACGGAGCAACGGAATTGGCCTTTAAAGCAAGGCGAACGCGTGGCGTGACAGCTCGTCTTCGCGGACGGGTCAATGGATCGCATCCCCGTGGGAGCCGCGCGTTGGCGCGGGGCGTCGATCCGGCCCCCTGCACCGCCGGCTCCTGATCGAGCGCTCCGGAAGCGAAGGTTCGTCATGAAATCTTGCCTGATCGTGGACGATTCCAAGGTCATCCGGATGGTGGCCAAGAAAATCCTGCAGGAACTGGACTTCGAAACCGAGGAAGCCGAGGACGGCCGCGG
>JANQGN010000313.1 GCA_028277295.1 Rhodospira sp. | reverse complement strand
GAAGGCGGCGCCGACGCCGGCACCGACATAGGGGGACAGGCGCGATCCCAGATCGAAGTCGTAGAGCGCGTTGACCATGGTGTGCCAGGCGGAGAGATGACCATCCACCCCCACGCCGTCCACCTCGTCGACGGCGTTGTAGCGGTAGCCGCCCTCCAGTTCCACCCGCAGGCCGTTCCCGAAGGCGTAGCCCAGGGCGCCGAGGCCGACAAAACCGGGCTGCATGTCCGGGCTTGCGCTTTCACCCAGGTACTCGAAGTCGCCACTGTCGTTGAGATTGAGGCCGCCGCCGAGACCGACGTAAAAGCCCTCCGGGGTCTGCGCGCTGGCCGTGGGCGCCAACGCGCCCTGAGTCGCGATAAGCATGCCCAGAAGGGCGCCCAGCGTGCCTTTGGGTATCCGCATTGTCGGTCTCCCGCCCCTTGTTGCGCCCCTCGGCCGTTGCCTGGGCGTGGCCTCCCCATGATCCGGCCGATGACGTCATCCGTGTCCCGACTGTGCGTCCACGTCCGGCCAGGCCATCCACGCCGTGCGGCGTTGCCCCGGATGCTACCTCACGCGCCCCCCTGACGCATGTGTGCGGGGCCGGGGAGGCGCGTGGCGCGATCGGTACACGACTAAGCACATCATATTCTACTTGAAAAGTTTGCCCGATCTTTCTGATTTTGCAAGAGTTTTTTTCTTTGGCCTCGAGTCGACCCCAGGTGTCGCGGGCGATCATGGGGGTGGGCACAACATATGCGGTGGTCGGACGGCGCGACGTTGGCGCCCGCGCCCGGCGCGACTCGGAACGGCGTCCGTGCCCTGGAAGCGATCGAGACCTGCTCTCAATCATGCATGTCGGGCGGATCGCCCGCCTCGCGTGGCGCCGCCGCCCGGGCCAGGCGATCGTTGAGCGTCGCGCCCAGGCCGGTGGTCGGCAGAGGAGCCACGGCGATGGCGGTATAGGGCGGTCGATCCAGGGCCCGCAGCATGGCGAACAGGTTACGCGCGGCTTCCTCCAGGTCGCCGGCCGGACTCAGGTCCAGCGTCGCGCCGGGCGTGCCCGCGAAGCCCAGCAGGGCTTCGTCTGGCGCGGTGCTCTCGGCGTTCAGCCGGACGGGCCGGTCGGGGGCATAGTGACTCCGCAGCAGACCTGGGGAGGGCAGGGGCGCGGTCCCGTCGGGACGAGCCGTCGCGGTCGTCGGTCGGCGGGCCGGGAACAGCGCCGCCCGCCCCGGTGTCTCGCCCAGGACCGCCGCCAGGGCCTCGACGGTCACGCCACCAGGCCGCAACAGACGCGGGTGCGGGCCGCTGAGGTCCAGGACGGTGGACTCCACCCCAACCTGGCATGGGCCGCCGTCGAGGATCATGGCCAGCGGGGCGCCCTCGGGGGACATGCGGGGATCAAGCGCCAGATCCACCGCGACATGCGCGGCCCGGGTTGGGCTGACCGAGCCAGAGCGATTGGCGCTGGGGGCGGCCAGCGGACAGGCGCACGCCGCCAGCAGGGCGCGGGCCACCGGATGCGCCGGGGCGCGCAGGGCCACCGTGGCGCCGCCGGCGGTCACCTGGGGGGCCAGCGGCGTGTCGTCCGCCAGCGGCAGCACCAGGGTGAGTGGCCCCGGCCAGAAGGCGGCCGCGAGCCGCTCGGCCAGGGGTGTGATTCGGGCCAGGATGGCCGCCGCCGACAAGTCGGGAACATGGACGATCAGGGGATTGCGGGACGGCCGCTTCTTGGTGGCGTAGATGGCCGCCACGGCGACCGGCGAGCGGGCGTCGCCCCCCAGACCGTAGACGGTTTCGGTGGGAAAGGCGACCAGGCGGCCGCTTCGCAGCGCCTGAGCGGCCGCGGCAATGGTCGCCGGGTCGGCGGGGCGAACGAGGGTCACGGGCGATCATCCGGGACAGGGGGGCAGCGGGCGCGGCGTTGATCCCGGCGGCGGCGCCGATCGGAGACGCCAAGGGGGCATCGCCAAAAGGATGTGCCCAGCGGGCCGGGGCCGTGTCTGACGAGACCGACATCACGCGTTACGCTTTCGTGGGCGGCCCGGCGTTCCGGGGACCGCCACGCGCGCGCACCCAAGCGAAAGACACACCCAAACGCGCCACGCGATGATCACGTGGCGCGTTGGGCTTGCCTGACATGAACCGCACCCCGCACGCGGGGGGCGGCTGGCGTTAGGCGTTGGCCTTGGCTTCGGCGGCCTCGGCGCGAGCCTTGGCCAGGTCGGCCTCGGTGCGTAGCGAGATGGCCTCGCGACGGTAGGCCTTTTCGAGGGCGCGATGCTTGCCCTGCGCCAGCCAGGTCATGACCATGCCCAGCAGGAAGCCGATCAGCAACATGCCCAGCACGACCCAGAACACCGGCATTTGCGGTTGGTACGGAAACGGCCACAGATCAAGGGCGATTGGCCCTTGATTGTAGATGGCGAAAACCACGGCGGCGACGATGACCGGCACGCCGATCACCCAAGAGAAGAACTTGAACACTGTCTGCGTCCCATGCCCTTGTTGACGTTATGGCCACGCGCACGGCTCCCGGCCATGTTCGCGGCCCCCCCTCATGGACCGGGCCCGACCCCGGGGTTCCCGGTGAATTGACCCGGGCCCGGATTCCTCCAATCGTTTGCCAGTCTACGAGACTGGCGCGTCCTTGTTCAACAATTCCCGTAGTTGCTTTCCGGTCTTGAAGTAGGGCGCGGCCTTCGCCACAACCGAGACGGTCTCGCCGGTGCGGGGATTGCGTCCCATCCGGGAGTCGCGGTGTTTCACGGAAAACGCGCCGAAACCGCGCAACTCCACTCTATCACCGCGACCCAAGGCGGCGGCAATCTCCTCAAAGATGGTGGAGACGATGCGCTCCACGTCTCGCTGATACAGATGCGGATTGCGCTCCGCGATCCGCGCGATCAGTTCGGACTTGGTCATCCGGGAACCCCCAACCACCTCACACTGGACCCCGCGCGGCGTCTACCGTGCCGCCCGGAACCGCCCCCCGTTTCTTCAAGGGGTGACCGTAAAATGCCAAAGGGTTCCCGTGGCGTCAAGGTAACGCATTCCCGTGCAACGATTTTTCTTGCCCGGCCCAGGACGGTGGCGCGGCGGATCAGGCGTACATCTCATGCCAACGACTGTCGACCATGACCGGTGCCGGGCAGTGCCGTCCTTGGCCGATCCGGCACCGTCACGCGGTGCCGGGCTCCGGGTGCCTCGCGGGGGCGTCCGGGGGCGGAAGAGTCATGGGCATCCGCCGCCGGCCTCAATCGGCGACAGGGCGCGCACCCGAGTCACGCAGGGCCAGGTGGCAAACCGCCGGACCAGATGTGCTGCCTCCCGGGCACTGGACAGGGTGACCGCCACGGTCACCGATTGGGTGTCCGGGCGGCCCGGGGCTGGGCCACTGACGAGTGTGTCGGGCACCCGGCCACGGCGGGCCAGTTCGCCGGCCACGCGCAAAAGAAGGGCGGGGTCGCGGGCACCCTCGATGACGCACATCAGTCGCGCGCTCGGGATCACACAGGATGCGCCGCCACCATCCAGGGGCGGCGGACCGGTTTCCAAGGCGGCAGCGGGCGGGTTGCCCGCGGTGGGAGTGGGCGCCCAAACGGGTGGTTCGGGCGGACAGGTGGCGTCCAGCATGCGGTGGGTCCTCTCGCGGCGGTGATTCTGCCGAAGAGATTATGCGCTGGCGGCCGAAAAGGGCTGCCATTCTTCTTCGCTATATGGGTTTTTTGGGAAAGAATAGGCTTCAGATCTGCTATAAAGGGTCAAGTCCTTTTTTTCCCTGGAGGCCCCGCCATGACCGTCCGCCCCCCGGAGCCCGCCCGCCTGGACGACACCGATCGGCGCATTCTGCGCGCCCTGGCGGCCGAGGGCCGCCTCAGCAACGCCGACCTGGCGGGTCGGGTCGGTCTGTCGCCCAGCCCCTGCTGGAAGCGTGTGCGGGCGCTGGAGGCGCGCGGTGTCATTCAGGGGTACGGCGCGCGCCTGAACCGCGCGGCGCTCGGATTCCCGGAGACCGTGCTGGTCAACGTCACCCTGGAAAGCCACAGCGAGGATACCCTGGCTCGATTCGGCGAGGCCCTGGCGGCGGTGCCGGAGGTGATGCAGGCCGATCTCGTTACGGGGGACCACGATTATCTGATCCGCGTGGCGGTGGCCGGAACCCGTCACTACGAAAACTTTCTGCGCGATGCCTTGTATCTCATACCGGGTATTCGGCACTCACGATCGAGCTTTGTACTGCGGGAGTTGAAGTCGGAGACATCGCTGCTCGACGCTCGGTCGTGGCCCTGAGTCGCGCCGCGCCGGCTCCGCCACAGTCATCCACAGGCCTTTCGCGCGCCGGGGAATATGCCTTCTACACCGGATTATTTCCACATGACTGAGAAAAAATATTGTTTCTCAGATGGTTGATGGTCAAGTGTTCACCTTCGGCGGGAGCACCAAAGGGTGTGTGGAGCGGGTTCGTTAACGGGTCTTCCACACTTTTGTCCACATGATGTCCGCTCCAAGGCTTGAAGGACGCCTCGTGCCGTGTCGGGCGGGGCCGGTCGACCGAGGCGCTAGAGCATGTTGCGTGATTTCTGAATCGCCCAACATGCCATAACGATTTGTTTTTCAAGCAAATCGTACCCAAAAGATCTTCCAGGGCGATCTGTGCCAGATCGCTCGGGATTTGCTCTAGGCCGTGTGCGCTGGCGCGTGCAAAAGGTGTAGTTCGCTGTTCTGTGCGTTCTTGGGGCGTGTGTTGCGCCGTTGTGCGGCTCTGTGCGGCGGCGCGAGCGTTCAAGGGGGGATCTCTTGAAGGCATCGCCGTGCTAGGGGGGACCATGCCGTGAGTGGAGCGCCCACCCAACTCATCCGTCATCAGCTCGCCGCGACCGTGCAAGTCGGCGGTCGCACCGTTGGCCGTGACGTCCTTGTCGGCATTCACGACGCCAGCCACAAGACCGGCGTCAACTTTGCCTACATGCTGGCCAAGGCCAACCAGGAAAGCGGCTTCCGTCCCGACGCCACCAACCCGCGCGGCACCGCTAGCGGCCTGTTTCAGTTCACGCGCGCGACCTGGCTGGATCAGATCGCCCAGCACGGCGAGAAGCATGGCCTTGGGCACTGGTCGCGCCAGATTGTGCTGGATTCGCGGGGCCGCCCGCATGGCAGTACCCCCGAGGTGGAACGCCAGATCCTGGCATTGCGATCCGATCCCGGTCTCTCCGCCATGATGGCCGCGGAATACGCGGCCGACAACAAGGCTTATCTGGAGCGCGCCCTGGGCCGGCCGGCCGATGCCACCGACATCTACCTGGCGCACTTCCTGGGGCCGGGTGGCGCCATCACCTTCCTGCGCGGCATGGACAGCGATCCGAACGCGTCCGCGGCGCGCCTTCTGCCCAAGGCCGCGGCCAACAACCCCACCATCTTTTCCCACCATGGCGCGCCGCGCAGCCTGCGACAGGTGCACGCCGTTCTGCGCGCCACCATTCAGGACGCCATGCGGCGCTTCTCTGGCATCGCACAGTTGACGGAGGCCAGCGCCCCGCCGGGTCCGCCCGGCGCCAGGCCCGACGCGCCGCCGCCGGAGGAGAGAGGATGGGGACTGACCGGGACACGGCCGCCCCCGCCGCCTGGGCGCCGCCCCGAGGGACCGGACCGGTCCGACCTGATCCCGCTATATCTGGCGGCCAACCCGCCCGTGCCACCGGGGCGCCGGCCCGAGGCGCCGGATCGCGCCGATCTGATGTCGCCCGAGGTCGCCGCCCGCATGCCGCCGGTGCCTGGACCGCGCCCGGATCCGGATGCGCTGTGGACCGAGGAACCGGAACCGGCGCCGGCGCCGGCGACGGGTCCAGAGACCCGCGTGGCGCGGGCCGCGCCCGAGTCGCCGCCGTTCACGGACCTGGCCAGGGGCGAGAGCGTGATGGCTCGCGTGTTGGACGCCACCCGCGCCGTTGAGGCCGCCGGCGCGGCCCGCCGGCTGGACCTGCCGGGGCCGTCGGCCCTGGCCATGGCGGCCATGTTGGACGATCTGTTCCAGGGCGATGCCCACCGGCCGGCCCACGTGCTGGTATTGGATCCGGTGGCTGGCCTGACCCATGTGCCGGTCACCGCCGTCGCGGCGCCCGACGGAGAGACGCCCCTGATGGGGACGCCCGAGAGCGTTCCGGCGCTGCCTCCCGGTGGACCGCCGTCGCCGGACCGCTGGGCGGCGGCCGAGCCGGCGCCGGCCGAGGCGGGGCACCCGGCCATTACCCGGATCCTGGCCGTGGGCCGGAGCGTGAGTGCCGCGCCGGGCGAGACTCAGGTGAGCCTGGCCGTGCCACATGCCGGCGAGACGCGCCCGTCCGCGACTATCGTCGACGCCCCCATGGACGCGCCCATGGACTCCGTCACCGCCGCGGTGACCGCGCCTGGCCCGATACCGGTTCCCACCGCGCGACCGGCTTCCGAGGCAACCGCCGACAGCCAGGCCAAGCCGCCGGCCGACCCCGCGCCTCGCTGGCGGGCGGCCGGCGCACCGCAACTGGCCGAGTCGGATGCCAGGCAGGCCATCGCGGCCATTCTCGGGCGCCCGAATGCCGGGTGACCACCAGGACGATGCATGTGTGACGGCCCCCCCGCTCCAGCGCCCGCGCCTGGGCGGTACAGTCCTCGGCCATTCGCGCTAGAGCAAATCCCGAGCGATCCGGCACAGGTCGCCCTGGAAGACCTTTCGGGGACGATTTGCTTGAAAAACAAATTGTTAGAGCCCGTCCGGAAAGTCTCGGGAACCGCAATATAGTGTGTGCCTGTGCCCGAATCACATGCCGTATG